>CAZPCE010000001.1:0-11890 GCA_964584915.1 uncultured Arenimonas sp.
TCTTGATAAGCACTGAATGCTTCGTCCCAGACCTCGAGGATCACGGCGTCGCGAACACCCGCTGCTATTGAGGGGATCGTTGATGATTGGAACGGCGGCAAAAGATATTGCGCATGCAACGCAGTCGTACCGGCGTAGTGCAAATGCACGCCATCCACCCAGGCGCGGCCGGGATTGAGTTGAACATCGACACCGGCGGCGGTTGCCGATGCCGACATGATTTTCAATCCATCCGGCTCCGCCACCGGCACGGCGACAAGGCCGCCACCGATAACATCGCGCCCGGCGGTCTCGCGCCACAAGGCCTGTATTTGCGTCGACGCATTCCAGTCCTGGTCCAACAGCACTCGGCCTTGTTGGTGCAACACACCACTGAAATTATCGGTGGGCTTGAGTCCCCACTTCGAAAAATCGCCTTTCATGCTGTTCTCCTTACGTAACTGCTATCAATACCGGACGAACACCGACCGGCATGTATTCCCGAAAACGGATTTGAATGTTCTTCCACTTGTGGCTGTTGAGCTGGAAGCCGAATGCACCCATTTCGTCATCGTTCGGACCTTGTTCGAGAATCCGTGTATCGCTGTCGCGCGTGATCTGTCCGTACCCGGGTTTCCCAAAAGTTTCGGCGACGAAATGCAGATCGGCATTGCTTCCATTCAAGCAGGCATGATTCGACGGCAGTTGATTGCCGCTAGCTGCGAACCAGCTGTTTTTGATGCAGCCGCTCTGGGTGTCCAGCACTCGCAGTGCGTGCACCCAGATGCCGCCTTTTCCCGAAGCGGAAGTCACGCTCATCCGACCGAAACAGGTGAGACCGGATACCGTCAACGCGGGGCCCCAAGTACCGTCCGCGGGACCGACTGCCAATGCAGGCGTGGTATTTTCCAGCGAGCCACCCGCATCGATAATGCTGTTGATCACGTTCAAGGAATAATCGTCATCGATGGCCAGCGGCCCGCAGATCGAATTTTCCAGAATGATTTCGGGCGATTGGTCGAACGCCAAAATTTCATTGGGATCGAAAAATCCGTTGGCATTGTCCAGGCGCATCGTTTCGAAAATCGGCGTGCGTATGCCGTCCAGCAAGGTGTAACCGCCGGGATCGAGCGTGCAATCCTGGATATGCAATTGATTCAGGGCGGCACGTGCAATCAGGGGTTTTCCGGCTGGAAAACCTGTCTTGTCGCGCGTCAGGTAAATACCTTCCAGCCGCACCATCAATGAATCCATGATCGCGGGAGCGCCGGCCGCAAGCACATCGTGTGGACGGAATGCCAAGGGCTTTTTCAGTCGAATGACCGGTCGCTCGCCATCGGCGGCACGAATCCACAAGGAACGATTCAAACGCAATGTCTGCAAGCCCAGTTCGTTGCTCGTGCCCGCTATCGTGCTCAAATCCAGGTCATGGATTTGGCTGTCCCTAATTTCGATGATTAAGGGTTGTGCCCGGTTTTGAAGATTGGCCAAAGCCGCCTGCAAGGTATTGGCCGGCGTATTGAGCGGATCCACCGCGACGATGATCGGTGCAACTTCCAGCCAGCTTGTCGGCGATGCCGGACGTGGAATCGGTTCCGCACCGACCGGCCCCTGAAAGCCATGCGTTGTAGAGACGTACAAGCCGGCTTGCAATTTGTCGGCCTCAATCGATTGCGTCGCTCCCATCGCTCCGAACACGACGCGACCGCGATCGGGATCAATCGCGATTTCATGCGCACGCAAAGGCGGCTGCAATCCTTTTTCCCAGGCGCATAAATTCGCGCCGCGGAAACGCCATGGCGTTGTCGCAGAGAAAAGCGTTTGCGGTATCTGGAAACTCAATCCCAGACGATTCAGTCGCGCAGGTACGGTGCCATCGGCATAGGGCGCAATTTCGGCATAGTGCTCGGGCCGGCCCGCAGGCGTATCCGCACTCAAACGCGCATAGGGCATCGGTCCGGGAACCGCATCGGAGGAGCTGATATTCGGTGGTTCGTCATCGGCATGGAAGCGGTGCGTATTGAACAACACCATCGGTTCCGATTGCGGATGCAATTCGAGTCGAACCGCAAAATTCGCTTCCGTTGCGGAAGCGGGTGCCAATGCCGCCGGTATCGAAAACTGCCCTGGATCCGGTTTAACGCGGGCAACGGTGTAGGCACGAAGCCGCCACAGGAAAATTCCGAGATTCGGCAGATTGTATAAGCCGCGCCATCCGGCCGCCGGTTTGATATCGGCAAGATGCGCGAATGGATCGAAAGGTCCGTTGAGCAAGCTCAGCAAAGCGGGGTCGCGCAAATTCACTGTGCCGCCGCGTCTCGCATCACTGATGAACTTGCTCAAACCCAATGGCGGAACTCCGCCGGCATCCGGGCGCAGATGGTTGATGTGCTGGTTCCACACCATGCGATCACGCATTTCGACCGTATGCACCGCCCAGCCGGATAAGGCATGGGCCAGCGATTCAATCGCACCGAGGGTGCCTTTTCGGCGGCGATGATTGATGGTGCGGGCAACGTCGGCGCGCAGTGTCCACGGGTCGCCGGAAAGGTGCGAAGTGCCGAGCAAATCGGCGATGTACGGAACGACCCAGTCGGCACAACTTTCGATGAACGCGTCGCGACCGAGCGAGGCGATGTCGTCGCGAATCGCGCTGTGCACGTGATCGATCAGGCCGACATAGGCTTCCAGTTGTCCGGCAGGTTGCTGTTCCAGATCGCGGATGCGATAAATTTCCGGCAGGCGTTTGTAAAGATCGATGCGCGTCGTCATGTCGGACACTCCGCTTGTGCTTGCGCCGAGACAAAGCCCAGCACCAGGTGGCGCGTATGCAATGCGAGCAGGAAATGCGCGGTGCATGGCAACTGCGGCGATGGAATCGAATTTATTGTCGGCAACGGGATTTCATCCGGATCGGTATGCGGCGGCGAGCCTGTCGGCAATGCGCGTGCGGCACGCAATTGAACCCATTCGACACCGGGAACGTTTTGAATGGCGGCAATGATTTCCGATGTGTGTATCGATTGGTGGAAGTCGCGTCGGTTCAAGCCGAACAAGCCGTCCTTGCCATCGATGCCGTTCGCTTCTTCACCCGACAGGCCGAGCGCAAGCTTGATCGCTTTCGTAATATCTTCGACCAGGCGCGACGGATCGTAGCCAACCACCGCATCGACATGCACGAATTGCTTCAGGCCGTTGATCGCAATAACGGGATGGCGCGCCGGACCGCGGCAGCGACTGTAGGCCGTCAATGCATCGCGAATTTGCGCGAGATCCGCTGGCGATCCGCTTTGCGTCAATACCGTCAGCGCAATCGACGGCGTGCCTTCGGGCGCGGCCCATCGTGCGCTTGCCTTCAGCACATTCGGCAACATGCGGGTCTCGGCTTCGTAATCGGAAAGGCTGACCAGACGGCCAAGACTTTGCATTTTTGCAGGCGCTGCCAGTCGGGCATTGTCGGCGGACTCCGGATTGGCGCCGGTGCTGACTTCGACCGGCAGGAAAACCTTGTCCAGGCCTTCTATTTTTCCGGTCGCCTGCGGTTTGCTGCCTGCCTTGAGTTCGCCGTGCGCGCCGAGACCAACACGGTAACCGGCAACAATATTGTTGCGGCCCGTCGGCAAACGCGCGCCGGTTTTGCCATCGCCGAATTGCACGATGCTGGTGCCTTCGGAATCTTCGCGAACGATATACACCTGGCATTTCGGCCCGGCGTTGAACAGGGTATCCATTTGCTTCCAGCGAATACCGTCGACATACACGTCCAGCGCCGGCGTCTGCGCCGGTGTACGGGCCGCATCGAAAAGATAGGTCAACGGTGTTTTCGGCAACGCGAAGCTCTGGAACAGTGCGCGCGCATCGCCCGATCCAATCGCAACCCGGTCAATGGTTTTGCCTTGCGAGGCATCGACGACATTGCCGAAGACCTGCATCGTCGGCGCGTCATACGGAAAGTTCGCATAGGTGACGCTGCGATTCAGCGATATGGTATGAAAGCTGTCGATCGCACTATTGCCGAGCGTGACGGCATCGACATGGGCTTCGAAAGAATCTCCCTCGGCATCGAGAAAAAGCAGGCGACGACCTTTCAGGTATTTCGTCTGTTCCTGGCTTCCAAAAAATTTCAGGTGCTGCCCGTTTGCCGCTGTCGTATTCACATGGGCTGCATGCACGGTGAAGGCATCGGCCGTGACTTGCAAGACACTCAAGGTCCGGATATCGGCATCGGCATAAATATAGCCGTTGCTGATCACGCGCAAATTGCTGTCGAGGGTCAGCATCGTCGAAGCACCCGATTGCATTCCCCAGGTTAGCGATTCATTTTCGACCGCGCTTACCTGGCGAACGAGGGTGAAACGTGCCTGGCCTGCGGCGCTCAAATTACTGAAACGCCCCTGGATCAAAACCGTATTGCCGACATTGATGGTTTTGAATTCGCGATCCAGCGGTATTTGATTGGCAGCCAAGGTCGGCGTTACTTCCGAGGAAGTGGCGGCATCGGTGTTTCGGGTAAACGAGGTGGCACGAGAACTCGGCACGCCATTCAAGACGGTGGCCACCGTGGCAGGCGCGCCATGGCCAAAATGTTTCAGTGTTTCGCCCAGCTTGTAGGCCTGCAAGGATGCAATCGAGCCGCTTCGCAGAATCGGCGTTTTCAAGCGGATATAGCGGTAACCGAATGCGTCCCAGGTTTCATCCACGACGACGATTTGCGTATTGCTCAAACGGGAAGGATGCGATGTTCCCCCCACGGCTTCACCCAGTAAAAGCCGGTCGTCGGCTTTCACTTCGACGGCCAGGCTGGAAAGCCTTAATTCTGTGCAGCCGTTATGAATCGGTGGCGTCGTGCGTGGCCGATAAAGATTGAAAAGACTCAAGGCGGGAATGGCATCGATGGCAGCACGGGTTTCAAATTCGACCGGTTTGTCGATGCCTTCGAGCTGCGCTTTCAAGCCAAAACCCATCGGCACGGTGATGGGCAATTTGCCTTTTACGGTCAATGCAAAAACCGCTTCGCCGGCAACGCCGGGTGCAAGCCGATAACCGGTAAGTCGAACCAGATCGGTAATGCTTTGCGGCCATTGCGCGGTGCGCAAATAAGTTTCGTTGGCGTACAGCGTTTGATAGAACGTGAGGATGTCGGCGACGATCGCATCGCCTTCCAGCAAGGCGATGCCGGGATCGTCCGCGCCGCGATGGGTCCAGTTGGAAAGCACCGGCTGTTTGTTGAGCTGATCAAGCAAGTGGCCGCGTACATCGGCATAGTTGCCGATGCGATAGTCGATACGGCTCAATGCCGGCCGGTTGAATACAAGTTTCGGAAATAGGGGCGGTGTTGGACAATCGTGTTTGCAGCTCATCGGCGACCTCCCTGAATTTCAAAGTTGAGGCGGCCTGTTTCCAGACGGCTCGGGTCGTTCACGACCTGTATGATTTCGTAAGCGCGAACAGCCAGTTGTTCGACGACGGGATGGTCCACGTCTTCCAATACAAGGGGAATGCCAAGGCTTGGTCCGCTCAGTCCGTGCAGGCGTTTGATGCTTGCCACAAGTACGCGGCCCACGCCCGGCACCGAAAGAGCGCGGCCGATCAATTGCGAAGCATGCAATGGCTGGCCGAAGGTCCAGTTGTCCGGATGGAAAAAACCGGTGCGCCCATCGACGGTATAGCCGTTGGAAAATTCGAGTTCCAGATCGCGGCGCAAATGTTCCGGCCAGAAATCCGGATGTGCGCAAAGGCGTAAATAAATATCCAGCGGAACATAACGCGCGGGGCGTACTTCAAGATCTTCACCGATCAACCGAACCGCTTCCAGATGATCGGCGATTTGTTGTCTTAATGGCTCGGCCAGAATATCGGTGCCGCGTGGATCGATCGCAACGCGCACGGTGCGCCACGAACCGGTCCAGGCATAACTCGCATGCGCGTGCGCGACGCCCGGCAGTTCTTCGGCGCGGCGTGCGTAGTCTTCCAGCGTGACCGCGCGCAATTGCCTTGCGCGGTAGGCTTCGGGTACGCGGCGTATGATTTCGGCCACCGGTTCCGGTTCACGGCCATTGGTGATGTCAAACGGATTCCAGACCGCGCTCACTTGTGCGAGAGCGGCGGTGTCGTAACCGGTGATGGTATCGGCACCGACATTGCCGTCGATGCCGGCACCGATCTGGTAGTCGCAGGTAACGGCGGCGTTTTCCGGCAACTTGCGGCCATTGCAGCCGTTGCCGAAACGGATATGGCTGTCGAGATATTCATCGGTTTCGACGATGAAATGCGAAGCGTCGTCGGGCGATTCGATCAGATCGCTTTGTTCGTTCCATGGCGAGGCAAAACCGGCCACGGTAATTTTCAGCGTGCTGCGAACCGGCGTAACGCCGCCGGTTTCGGTTTCAAGATAGGCGAGCGGCGCATGCGGCAACGTTGCCAGTACGCCCCAGGGAGTGGATTCGTAATGCGCTTCGTCGGCAATTAGAAAATTGTAGGGAGTAGAAACTGCCAAGGGCGTTCCGGCCGGCCGGAGCACGGTGCGATACGGCCGGCCGTGGCTGATCGACACGATATTTCCATGAAAAAGGCTGACGTCTTCTTTTGGTAAGGAGGTGTCGCATTGGGTGCAGAAACAATAACGGCGTGCGAGACGATCCGCTTCGCGCCAATACACGCGTACGAACCATTCGCCGGCAATGCCGCCCATCGGATCACGTACGGATTCGGCATTGCCCAATAATTCCAGCAATTGCCGCGCGCCTGGATCACGCCCCAATATCGTTCCGGTTTCGGGATTGAGTTGTTGCTGGATCAGCAATCGGCGTGGCGACATGCCGTTGATCAAATCACGCAGTGCATTCGCATCGGCCTGGTTGGCCGCGATCAGCGGACTCGGCAATGCGATATCGGCACTGGTGCTGCCGGCATCGAGCGCGGTCACGCTACCGCCCCAGGTATACAACTGCAGGCGATTCAGGTTTGGATGGCAGGGCATTGCTTCCGTCGTCACGAACGGCTGGCTGCCTTTGTCCTGCCAGCTTTTGTTTGTCCACACGCCGCTGCGTTTAGGAACTAACGTTGCCGCTTGCACCTGCATCGCCAACCAGCTGGTCGCCTGATTGCCTTGATGGATGTGATAGTCCATCAGGCGTGCATGGCGTGCCAGGGAAACGCGTTTACGCGCAGTGGCCAGGAATGCTTCGTTGAGCGTGCGGTCCTGATAGTCGGAAAGCTCGTCGGCATCGGCGGCGATCAAGTCGATCAACACCTGATCCATGTCGGCTTCGCTGGTGGGTTCCCAATTCGGCACGCGTTGTTGCATCGCGCAGACCAGCGTGTGTTTGAAAGAATCGAAGTCCTTCGCCAGATAATCGATGTCGGGTACCGGCGCCGGCGCCTGAAATCCTTCATTGCCGGCGCAATTCATGTTGAAGCAGGCGGGCCGGAACTTGAAATCGATTTCCGAAAGCAAGGGATCGATGCCGGCGAAATTCATCGACAAGGTGTAAGTGGAGTAGTCGCCAATAGGAATAACCCGCAACCGCAATTGATTGGGTGCCAGGCCCGCTTGAACCTGGACAACGCGTACTTGTCCTGCCGCCGCGCCACCGCGCAAACGGGTGCCACCGGTAATCGGAAAAATGGAATGCGGATTTGCGCCGCCGCCAATCGCGGTCAGAATCGCAGCGAGTACGTTGGTGGTATGGAATTCGACATCCAGCAAGGCATCGGGTGGTACCGACGAAGCCGGCAAGCTTACGAACACGCGGGCAATGCCATTCAAACCGCGGGCATCGAGATTTCTGGCGCGTTCGGCAAGCACTTCATCGTCGAATTTTTTTCCGGCGCGGATGCTCGTGTTCATGCGGTACCTCCGCCATGTTCGAAGCGAACGCGACGCTGCTCGCCGGTATCGATGACTTGATAGCTCAAATCGATCGCGAGTTTTGCGTCCAGATTCTCGACGTCGAGGCTGATCACTTTCACGCGATGGCCGAGCCAATGCGACAAGGCCTGGCTGATACTCGATTTCGCCAGCCCGGCGGTGATTTCGTCATTGCCCTGGAAAACCAGACGGCGCAGATTGCCTCCAAGACTCGGAATGAAAGGACGCTCGCCTGCATTGGTCAGCAACAATTGCAGGATTTCTCCGCGCACGTGCTCGTCCAGATTGGCAGGCGTCGCGGTACGGCCGTCGCTGCCGATCCGGAACGGAAACGCGAGATGGCGGCCGCTCATGGATTGGACTCCAGGTTCAATTCCAACTGAGTGACATCGTATTTTTTTGGTGAACCAATGCCCACGTCTTCGATCGTGATGTTTTCCATCAGCTCGTCCTCGTGCTCCTTGAGAAAATTGAACAGGCCTTGCGAAATCGCGGCGAACAAAAGACGACGATCGTCCTGCCCCTGTCCGGGCAAGGACACGCCTTTGACAGCCTGCCATTCCTTTTGCATCGCCTTGTCCATTGCGTCGGCCAAACTGCCGGCAAAATTCGCAACGGTGCCTGCTTTGAGTGCCATTTCAGTTCCTCATCCTGTTTTCACTTTCACCGACAGCAATGCCGGTGTTGCCGGCGGCATCGGTGGAACGGGAGTCATCGGTGTGACGGGAAACACGCCAAGGGCGAGCTCGCCGGGATGGGTGTGGGTGGTATAGATGTTGATCATCTGGTTGAGGAAGGTGAGCAAGTCGTCGCCGAAAACCAGCGGGTGCGTTGCGTTCTCCACCAGTTCGATTTGCGGCGCTTCGACGACTACTTTCGCTGTCGCCTGGATTTTTATCTTGCCGCTTTGCACTTCGATGGTGACGAAGTTTTTCGCGCCGTCGTCGCTGATCGATATTTTCTTGTCGTCGTCATCAAGTGCGACCACCAGGCCGGTATTGCTGCGGATGATTTTCCGCGTGGTCGCCCCGTCTTTGCCGCTTTCGTTTTTCGGTATCTTGTCCTTTTTCCACCAGCCGCCGGACCAGATCGGCCTGTTCAAGTCGCCTTCCTCGAATTCGATCCACACGCCGGCACCGACTGGCGGGATCATGAAGAAACCTTCGTTGTCGCCGGTATACGGCGAGCATGGCATCGCCCAGTGGGTTTCGACATCCAGGAATATTTTCGGCACGCGCGCGCGAATCCGTCCGATGTTTTCCGGATCGTCGACGTCGCTGACGATGCCGCGATACTTGCCGTAGTAGCGGTTGTTCAGCTTTTCGGAAAGATCGATCAGCAGTTGGTCGGCGCCTGAATTCATCATCAGAAAACCCCTCCAGGCAATCCGCCGCCGCCGGAAGAACCGGCAGAACGCGCATTGCGTTTCAACGTGAGGCTCTGCTTGTAGCTGTTGTCGTTGAGAACATGCTGCACGCGGCTGATCAGATAATCGCCGCCTAGATAACCACCGGGCCCGGCAACGCTGATCACCTGATAAGGAAACAGGACGGTGTCGTAGTCGTTTGCATCGACTTCGGTGCTGGCGGTATAGGCGAATGACGACAGGTCGACGGCCGCCGCGGTGGCGGCATCGAGATCGTTCTGTTCTTCGCGGCCACTGCCAAGAATGCTCACCGCTTGAGGCGCAAGCGAGGAGTGAACTGCATCGCTACCCAACGGATCCAGCGATGAAGTGCTTGCCTCGCTCGACAGCAAGCTGCCATCGGAAAGTTGAATGTCGCCGCTGCGTACCTTCATCGGAAGCAAGGCGTCGAGCTGTACGGAAAACTTGCTGATATTGCGCTTTTCGCCAATCAACAATAAATCGCTGGCGTCTCCTCGCACCGTCGAAGGCTTTGCGAAAACGCCAACGCTTTTACCGCCGGGCAGGGCGCCAGGTTTGACGTAGGCAAACATGCCATGCCGTCGCGCCAGATCGCGCAGCAATTGCATCGCCGTGCCGCGCTGGACGACATAGCGCGTGTAAGAGCTGCCGGCAGAAGGGACGGTTTCCACTTCGGCCGTCAGCCCGCCATCGGTGATCAGCGTCTCCGCGATCTGGTCCGGACTTTTATCTTCGAACAACGCGACGTTTTCCACCTGGTTCAGCATGACGCTGTCGTCGTGCACGACCAGCGTAAGTTTGCTTTCACCTGCACTGGCGCCCAATTCGAAACGTTGCGCAACGATAGGACCGTCGATCAAGGCACTGAATTCCCCGTCGCCCATCCGGACTTCGACGCGAATGCGGCGAAAGGCCTGGGAAAATTCTTCTTCAATCGTCGACCACGAACCCTGATCGTCGAGCGACAGGTAGATATCCAGCTCGGCTTCGCAGGCCATTCCAATCGCCTGGTCCACGCGAATTTCGCGGAACAGATCGAGCTGTTCTTCGTCGGCTGCCGTGCCGTCGAAATAGACGCGGAAATTGGCCAGTGCCATGCCTATCTCACTTTTCCGGAACGTTGATGTAGCGGCCGGATACGGCGACCAGATGGTTCGCTTCCAGATCGCTGTTTGCATCGGCGATATGCCAGAATTTGGTGCCGTCCTGATTGCGGCGATGGCTCATTACGTCGAGTTGGTCGTGATCGTGAACCTGGGTTCGCTCGCCGGCGGTCATCGGCAATTTACGCAGCGTCAAGGCCTGTACTTCGCGGCCGCCGGCGTCGCGCGTGGTGACGGTGGGTGTGCCGTTGTATCGGGAGTTTTTCAGGAACATGCGTTTCTCCGGTCGTCGGTGCTAGAAGGAAACAATGTCGGCGGCCAACTCGACTGCCTTGGCAAGATTCAAAATGGCTTGTGCGTCTTTTGCGCCGCGCGAGTAGGTCAATGCGCCGTAGCCGATTTTGTCGTTCTTGCCGGATGCCAGGTTCACGACGTCGAGCCCGATCTGGATTTCGACCTGCACCGGATTCAGGAAGGCATCGAATTTCTGTTCGGTGATCGTCATCGACTTGATGCGAACGGGTAATACGCGGGTATAGCCCCAGATAAAAAGTATGCGTGGCAGCGATTGCCGCGGGATATCGCGATCGGCAGGTTCCGTCGATGGCGAGCTGCCGCCGATTTTGTCGATCGCCTCGCCGATCAGGCCGCTCAGGGGCCCGCCGGGGTAAACCATTTTTTCCAGCGCCGCAATTTGCGGGCCGATTCCGAAAACGCGGGGAATCGCCGAAACGGCACCACCCTTGCCGAGATCGTCGGCTGCGGAAAATTTCGCGGTCAACGTAAAACTTTCCGTCGGTGAAGAACCGGTCGTTCCCGAATCCGCTTCCGCCGTTCCGGAGCTGCCGGCTGTCGTCGCCGGAATATTGATCGTGCGCGACAACTCTTCGGGATTGAACTGGAACACGACAAGATTCGGAATCGGTCCCAGAAAATCGCCGCTGTATTCGACGAATGCGCCACGTAGAAGGAATCCGGACATCAGCTGCTTTCTCCCTTGCCGTTTCCTTCTTGCTTGTCTTTCGTATCCGGAGACAGCAATGTCATGATTCCGTCGGCAATCTGCATGCGCAGTGTTTCGGCATCAAGCGCAACCGACGAATGTATCGATGGCAGCCGCAGGCTGCCTGATAGTCCCGATAAGGCTTTGCCATCCAGCCCGCTCAATTGCAGGCGCCGGGTAATTTCGGTGTCGAGACCATTCAGCGCGGCCTGGGCAACGTCGGAGGAAATGCCGTGCAGTCGCAGCGACATGCGGTCGATATTCAACCTGGCCATCAAAGACTCTCCTCGAAAAGTGCGGCGACCTGATCCTGGTAGCGGCCGAAACTTTCAGGCGAGTTGGGCCGGTTGAGTTTGTCCAGTTCGCGTTTGATCGCCGATAAAACCTGCGGCATATCCACGCGGGGTTCGGTGCCGGGTTTGCTTTGCAAGCAGGCATTGAAGGCGATCGACCGGATGTGGCCGCCCGCCAGCGGAAACGTGCGTGCCAGGTATTGAATGTCCAGTGCCTCGATATCGACGCCTTTCGGAAATACGTAACGCCACAGG
>CAZPCE010000001.1:11900-30342 GCA_964584915.1 uncultured Arenimonas sp.
GCGTTCTTCTTCGCCAGGCAACGGAAATTCGACCAGATAACGCAGGCGTCGCAGGAACGCTTCGTCCAGATCCTTGCGCCGATTGGTTGCCAGGATCGCGATACCTTTGAGGCGTTCCATCCGTTCCAGCAAATAACTGATTTCGATATTGGCAAAACGATCGTGCGCGTCTTTCACGCTGGTGCGTTTTCCGAACAAGGCATCGGCTTCATCGAAGAAAATCACGCAGTCGCTTTCTTCGGCGGCATCGAACACTTTTTTCAGGTTCTTTTCGGTCTCGCCGATATATTTATTCACGACTTGAGAAAGGTCGATCCGGAACATCGGCAGTTTCAAATCTTCGGCGATGGCTTCGGCCGCCATGGTTTTTCCGGTGCCGGAAGGGCCGCAAAACAGGATCGACAATCCGGCATCGTTCCAGGCCCGCGCGGTACCCCAGCGGTAATGAACCCAGGTAAGCGAGCGCATGGCATGGACCACTTCATCCAGTTGCAGCGCCTGTGCCGGCGGCAAAACCAGTTCCTTGAATTTGAATCGCGGTGTGACCGATTGCGCCAGCGTTCCCAGATCCAGGCGGACTTGCGCGCGGCACAATCTGTCCAGATGTTCGGCATCCAGTGTATCGAGCACTGCGGCGGCATCGCCGATGGCCTCAATGGCTTTCGCGCCGATCCGGAAGCGCCTCGCCGCTTCGAGTATTTCAAACTCCAGTCCTTCGCCTTGCCTGCCCAGAGCCTTGCGAAAACGCGCCACGCGCATGTCAAAATCGGTGGCGGGCAAAACGATTGGCGACTTCAGTGCGTGCGATGGCAATTGTTTGCTCGCTTGCATGTCATGCATTGGCGCGAACCAGCGCACCGGCATGTCGGGCCAGACGATGCGATCACGCGAGTGCTCGTCGCCTGTTGCATGCATGATCGGCAGCAGGATGTCCGCGTCATAGAGCCAGCACCACGCAGCGATAGTCGAAAGTCGCGAGGCATTCGGTAAAACCGGTTGCAGGAATTCGACCAGGATGCGATCGGTTTGCTTGCTCAACATCGCGGCCCATTCGTTGTAATCGGTCCCCACGTCACCCAGCAAAGGCACGAACTGGGAAACCTCCGGCGGCATCTGCAACAGACTGATAGCGGCTTCGATGGCGGGCGTCACTTCCGCGACCACGCGCTTGTCCGGCACCAGGCGAAGACCGCTTGGAATCTTTCCGTCATCGAGTACCAGTGCGTTGGCCACCAGAGGCGAAACTTCGTAGCCTTGATGCCATCCGTTCGCGTTGGATTCATTTTGGAAACAGAGCAGCCCGTTGCGGAACAGCGGATGCGCGGCATCCACTTTCAAGAAACCGTTTTCGGGCTCGTACAGGCGTTGCACCAGAGCCAGTGTCGGCAGCATTTTCTGCGTGTCGTTTTGGCAGGCGCCGAAAACCGCACCGCTCGCGGGGTCGACTCTTGCCAGCAAACCCAATGCGAGTACGAATTGTGCTTCTTCATCCAGATCCAGGCGTTCGCTCACGGCATGCCAGGGGCCATTTCCGTATTCGCGGTTCCTGCGCAGGGACGCTATGTTCTCGCTCAAATATCTGGCGGTAATATCGGTGCCGAAAAACCTTTTCTTGTCATCGGTGAAGCGAAGCAAATCCAGACTCTCGCTTGCGGCGTCGATACTCGGAGGCAATGCGTCGCCTTGTACGCTCGCGGAGGAACCGCGCAAGTGCCACAGCCAGCAAATTTCGCGGCGAAGCAATAATGTCGCTTCCGCCAGCCAACTCGCGGTCAATGGATCCTTGACGCGCAAGTCGGGGCTGAAGGTCGAAGGCAGGGTCGTGACGGCATTCATGGCGTCCATGCGACCTCCGGCGTCATGGCGGCCTGTGCTCCGTTTACGCGCAGGATCAGATAATAATTTCCGGGCGGCAGCGCGTTGGCATTGCTCACGGTGACAAGCAAGCTTGTTTGCGCTGCGGTTCCGGTGACTTCAAGATTCAATGCGACATTGCCGTTGCGATAAAACGAAACGAATATCGCGTCGTCGGGGCCGCCGAGACGCTGGCCCGTCAAAGTGACGCTGCCGGAAAAATTGGGACCGTTGGCCGCAAGCGGCCCGCGTGTTGCCGCCGAGAGCGTTGGCAGCAGCATCACGAATTGCGGATTGCTTGTTTGTCGGCGACCGCTCGGCAAACGACGCGCAACGACGGCGGCATGGTGCCCGGCCGATATCGACGGCGTGTTCGGCACGTCAACCTTGACGGCGCCCTCGCGTGCGGCAATCACGGGCAGCTCCATCGTGCCGATAAAAACGCTATCGATGCCGCCGTTGATGTTGTCGCCGGAAAATTCGACCGTAGCGCCTGCTTCGAATCGCAGTGGCGTAATTTGTTTCAGGTCCGGCCCCATCGAAGGAATGACAACCACACCCTCGGCACCGGGTGGGCCGACCGTCAGCACCAGCGGCGCATAAGAGGGCGGAACATCCGGTGCGATCAATACGGGACGAACGTGGAATGCAGCAGAGAGCCGGTATTTTTCCTCGCTGCCCTGCATCACTTTCGACAACAGTTCGGCATCACCATGGTCGAAAGAAAGCTTCAGCGGTTCCGGGTTGTCGATCAATGCCGGAACGGTGGGCGAGAGGAAATTCATTTCCTGCAGGCAGGCCAGGCCGCGTGCCAGCAATTTATGTGCATCAACGGTATCGCTATCTTGCCCGGTGTCGTAGGCGGTCAACAGATAGCGCAGTACCAACCACAACGGTGGCGGTTGGCCTTCGTCGAGCGAATGGTTTTTCAGGTGCGGATCGAAATCGATTTGATACAGGAACAAATTCAGCTTCTGGATTCCATCGGTTGCCGCGGCGGCGACGTCGGGACGTTTGACCGTGACCAGCAAGGAAGTACGCAAACTCAATTGCGAACGAATCGCTTCGGATACGGCGCCAATCGCTTCGCGGGTCGACGAGAGTGGCATCAGCGGCCCCGCAAATAATGTCGGTGCGGGTTGAAAACCGCAGCGGGTTTTGGACGCGGTGCACTGGCGGGTGCGGGTGCAACCGGTGCCGCCGCCTTCGTTGCCGGCGCGAAAACCTCGAGCTCAATTTTTCCGATATTCACTTCGATGGATGTACGCGAAGCGGGACGTGCTTGTTGAATCGGCATGGCCGCCTGAACGGGGCCGGACATCACGCGTTCGCTTTTAACTGTTTGCATTGACGGAACGGGATTGCCAGGGATGACTTGCGCCTGATTCGATTCAGCGTCGTAGACGTTTTCAAAACCGGAAGTGGCCATCACGGATTTTTGATTCCGGTTTTCCGGCAAGCGCGATGTGGTTTCGGTAACGGCAGGGCTGAATGCGCCTGCATGCAATACCTGTTCGCTGGTTTCCGGCTCCTCTGGCACTTGCACTGACGAGGAGTGGCCCGAAAAAACGGAAACGGATTTTATGGTGCTTGAAGCCGTTGCGGATATCGGTGCAAGGCCGGAGGACGCAGTAACTTTGGCCGCTGTTTGTTCGATCGTCTGGTCGTGTTCGTGAAAAGCGTTGTCGATAAGTTTTGTTTCCGATGATGCCTTTGAAACAGACGGCGTTGACGTATTGCCGATATCCAGATTTTTTTGTGCCGGATCAATCAGAGTGGAAACGGCTGTCGATGGTCGTGATGTTGCGCTCGTGTTGTCGGTCTTGCCTGTTGCCGCAACGTGAACTTCCTTGCCGTGTTCCTTGTCGACAGCGTGGTCGGATGGCGTTGCGCTCGATGGCGCCACGATTTCGACCGATTGTTCGCTCCAGCCTGATTCGGCGGTAGAAAACGCAGCGCCTGATCGTGCAGAAGAACTCTGCGGAGTGATCGCAGAGCGTTGTGCCAGACGGGAAAAATAGGGGTTCATTCGAACTCCACGGCAATGCGCGACAAGTAGCGATCACGACGCCAGCCAGGCAACGAAGCGATTTCGAATTCGCTCCAGTGGTAATGGTTCGCAAGGCGGTGTATCTGTTCGATCAAGCGACGTTGCTGCTGATGCAATCCGTCCAGCAACAATCGTTCGAGATCGACATCAACCCGCAATGCCTGATCGCAGAAAGGACAGGAAATATCGATATTCAATGCAGTGAGCGGATCGGCGTCGCTGAGCGCGGCAGCGAGCGAATCTACCCAGAGGCCGGGCAAAGGCGTTGAAACCGTTTTTGCCGCGGTATTTTCGAGCAGGCATTCGGCCAGCCAGGTTTCGCCAATGTCATGGCTCTCCAGCGCATGACGTTGCCAGGCAAGCTGGTCTTGCCCGGTCGGCAATCGGCATCTCATTTCCGTGCCGTCGGGCGAAAGCCAATCTATTGTCGTCGCCGGCGTTTCATCGGCAAAACCCGACAAACCCAATTCCAGTTCCACCTTTTCCCGACAATCCGCGTTGCTGCAGATGGCAACGGCAGCGGTTGTCGTCCCGGTCGATGCATTTGCGATCGCCAGCAGGCCTTGCAAGCGTTCGCTGACCGTCCATGCCCACAGCGAGTCGACATCGATGGCTTTGCCATCAATGCGATACAGGCAACTCGACAGCAATTCGGTTACCAGCGCAGGACGCGGCAAATCGAAATTGATATCGAGATCGGCGTGCCGGTTGCAGAATTTGCGCGATAGATAACGTTCCTTGCCGGGCATGGGTGGCCATTGCACGAGAGCAGCTTTCATTGCTCGCCCTTAGCCTGCTTCTGAGGGCTCGGTGGTATCCACGTCGCGTTCCCAGCCTTCGAGTTCTATCTTCACGTTTTCGATCGCGACCGCATTCGCGTTCGCGTCGAGGTCGGGCATCGCGGTGTATTCGCTGACCCAGCAGGCATGCAGAAAATAGCGTTTGGCGACCTGGCCCTTTTCGTTCATCACTTCGAGCGTGAGTTCTTTTTTATAGCCCGCCAGATCCATCAGCGGATCGCCGGCGAAGGAATGAATCTTGTTGGCCCAGGCCTCGAACTCGGGGTCGTGGGTAATGCCGCGTTCGAGCGTGAGTGCTTCATAGCTCGTGCGTCCGGGTGATTTGTGGTCGATGCTGTTCTCGCCACCGCTGCGGTGTTTGACCACTTCGGTGGTGCGTTTCAGCGCGCTTGCCTTGCTGACGCCAAGCACCGTTTTGTTGTCCCAAATGACCCTGAATTTGAAATTCTTGTAGGGATCGAAACGATGGGTGTTGACGACGAATCCTGTGTTAGCCATGAAAAATCTCCTGTTCCGGTAGGCTTAGAGGTCGCCAGCAATTTGCTGGATCTTGATGACGACAAATTCGGCCGGCTTTAATGGCGCGAAGCCCACCTCGATATTGACGATGCCCTTGTTGCGGTCATCCTGCGTGGTGGTGTCCTTGTCGCATTTGACGAAGAACGCTTCTTTCGGGCCGGTGCCCTGGAATGCGCCCTGGCGGAACAAGGACATCATGTAGGCATTCAAATTCAGCCGGATTTTTGCCCACAACGGTTCGTCGTTGGGCTCGAACACGACCCACTTGGTGCCGCGGAACAACGATTCCTCGATGTTCAATGCGAGGCGACGAATCGGAATGTATTTCCATTCGCTGCCGAAGTCGTCGTCACCGGCAAGTGTTCTTGCGCCCCAATTGACCAAGCCATTCGGAAATACGCGGATGCAGTTCACGGCTTTTTTGTTCAGCACGCCGTTTTCGGCATCGGTCAGTTTTACTTCCACGCCGAGAACGCTGCGAATATCGGCTTCGATGCCAGCCGGTGCTTTCCAGACACCGCGGGTGGCATCGGTGCGTGCCATCAATCCGGCAATGGCTCCACTGGGGCCGATGAACCGCTTCAAGCCGCCCGCATCAAATACGAGTCGCGGGTAGAACACGGCGGAATGTGTCTTTACCGCTACATTCAAGTCGCTGATAAGGGCGGTATTGCCCACGACGGTCGGGCGCGCATCGTTACTTGTCCAGTTGTTTGGCGCATCAACCAACAGAAATGCACGGCGTGATGCACAGTAGTTGCTCGCTGGGCCCCAGAGACTGAGTTGAGCGGCGGCGGTGACGCCTTCATCGGCCGGGATGACCATCAAGTTGAACAAATCTACCGGATCGAGTGCATGGAAACCGGTCTGCGCCACCGAATCGCCGAAGTAATCGGCAGCGACCGGAGCGTTGCCATCCGAACCATTGATGCCGGCGCCGGCGAAGGTGCTCGTGCTCGATGTGCCCAGCGAATACATTTTCGTATTTCTCACCGCCGCATTGACGAAACTGGCCGTCGCGGGGTTGGTGTCGATACCTGCGGTGCCCGGCAATGGAATCGAATTGATACTGCTTGCCTTTGCCAACAGGGCGATTTGATAGCCCCATACTTCGGCACGGTATCCGGCGGCAGCCGTTGCATTGATGGCGCCGGCAATAATCCGCAATTTTTCGCGGACGCCGTCATTGTCGCTGGTGGCCGTACTATCACCGGCATGATTCTGGAACCAGCGATCAGCCGCGGCTCTGGTGATTAAATTGAATGGCGCGGCATTCAGCATTATCGGCACGCCATCGAGCAGGAGACTGGTGAATGCATCCTGGCGCAGTGCGGCAATCAGATTCAGGTTCGACTGCTGATCGTTCGGCGTAGCGAACGGCGCTGTCGAGCTGCCGAGCGATATCAGCGTGGCATTCGGTGCCGGGCGGAAATTGCTGTAGCGCGTCTGTTCAAGCCCGCCTTGTTCGGATCCCAACATCAATGCTGCCGCCAGGTCGTTGGAAACGGCACGGCTGATTTTTACCGACGACTCGCTGCCGGAATCCGAGGTAATGGACAGCAGCGTGCCGATATTGGCGACAGCGACCACCGTCGCCAGAATATTGTCGCCACTGAGCTGGTTGTTGATGTTCAACGTCAGGGCATCATTCAACGCGGTAAAGTCGGCCGGTACCGCAAGGGTTGCCAGCGTGACGTTTCTTGCCGTGCCGTCATTCACGCGGATGACGAAGGAATGCTGTCCTGCGGCAATCAGCGCATTCAATGCAGTGGCCACTTGTGCTGCGGTACCCGCAGCCGCTGTCAGCGGGCGGCGCGATTGCGAGTAGCCAGAAAAACTGTTGGCGGCATTGTTGAGATTGGCCGTCGTTATCGCGAGCTCGAGATTGATCAACGCCGAACTCTGCGTCACGAACGCAGGCGCAAATCTCGGCGACAGTGGGTCCATCGAAAGATTCAGGTGGGTTTCCGTAGTCACTACAACGCCGGCTTCTTCCAGCATGACGGTCATGTTGAAACTTTCATGCGGACTCAAAGTGTTGTAATCCACGACCAGGCGCAATGTGTTCGCCCAGATACCTTCGGCTTTGGCGGTAGCTCGAAGCACAGGCTGCGCTGCAGTAGCAAGGCTGTTGAGCGTAATCTGTGCCGCAGACGCGCCGTTGGCAAGCCGCACGACATAACAATCGGTTCCGCCGTTCGCGAAGAACTGGTTGACCGCATGACCCAGATCGCTTTGCGGATGCGGAGCGCCGAAATTGCGCGTGAAATCCGCCTGGCTGAGGCATCGGGTCGCCTTGTTGAGCTTGCCTTTCGATGTGCGTCCGAAGAAGGCGGCGATGGAAGTGGAGACGCTGGTGATCGTGTGCACTCCGCTCGACACTTCGTCTATGTACACACCGGGGTAGCTGACTGTTACTGGCATATTTCGCTCCTTGTTACTGGGCAGTGCATTCGGCACTAGGGCTTGTCGTTGGCGAAAAACACGGCGTGATTACTCATCCTTGTCTTTCGCTTGATGCTTGAAGCAAACCACAGCAGATGGCACTGATCGCGCATACAACTCGGTGCCATCGGGCAGAATGCTGAATTGCATTTCACCCGATGCCACCAGAGCTTTCAGCGCCTCCCGCACTATCACGATCGGCGTCATTCGCAACTCTTCTGCCAACCACCACTGGCGAATCCCTTCCGGGCCATCCGCTGCATCCGGGTATTGCTCCAGATAGCGTCGAAGCGACGCTTGCAACGAGATGGAAGTTCGCTCCGCTTCAGTCGACATGCATTCCTTACGTCATTCGATTTGTGTTTCGCCTACGATTGAACGCAGGACTACTAGAGCAAGTCGTGTGCCATCGAAGCCAGAGAAAAAATGGCTTGTAATCAAGGAGTTGTGATCTGCGTCGCAAACGCCTGGGGCTTTGGTGACCCGGCCTTGAATCGCGGAAATCGTTTGCGTTGTGCGTACGCAAAGGCTCTGAGTGGTGGGTCGAATTCGCCCCAGACTGGGTGTTGAAAAACACGTTGATAATTTATGTGTGACGCTGTTCGAAACGGCTTCCGCACTTTGCGTCGCCCGCAAGCGGCCTTCCGCGACAGTCGAGCGCGAGTTGCCCGCTGCAACAAGGGAGTGTTTTTTAAAATAATCGAATCGCGTTCAAACGATGCTTGATCGTTCGATGTTGACGTCAGTCGGTCTCTTTATCGATACCGTATTTTTTCAGGAGTTTGCCGAGCGAGCGGCGTTCCTTGCAGGCCAGCCTTGCGGCGGCGGAAACGTTGCCGTGGGTTTCCCTGAATAATTTCGACAGGTAACCGCGTTCGAATTCGGCGATGGCGTGCGCCTTCGCATCCTGGAAGTTCAGGAATTCGAAGCTTGATGACGGCATCGGATGTGTTTGCGTTGGCGGCACGCACTCGTCAATGATCATTTCATGATCTTCGCTGAGTAAGACATTCCGATGAATCACGCTTTCCAGTTCGCGTACGTTGCCGGGCCATTCATAGCGCATCATCCAGACCCAGCTCGAAGAATGCAGCGTTTTCAGCGGCAGGCCGTAGCGTTCGCAGTACACTTTCAAAAAGTGGCGGGCAAGCAGCACGATATCCGTTTTCCGTTCGCGCAAGGGCGGCACCTGCAGCCGCAGGATGTTCAGGCGGTACATCAGATCGCTGCGAAATGCGCGGCGTTCCACGAGATCCTGCAAGGGTTGGTTGGTAGCGGCGATGACGCGGCTATTGGAAACTTCTTCGACAGATTGCCCGATTGGCCGGTAGCGGCGGTCCTGCAAAAAGCGCAATAACGCGACCTGGCCTTTGCAGGGCAGCGAATCGATTTCATCGAGAAACAGGGTTCCGGAATCGGCCTGCGAGATCACGCCGCTACGATTGGTTTTCGCATCAGTAAAGGCACCCCGTGCATGTCCGAATAATTCCGATTCGATCAATGATTCCGGGATTGCGCCGCAGTTGAGGGAAATGAAGGGCTTGCTGCGGCGCGCGCTCAGGTAATGGATGGCGCGGGCGGTGAGTTCCTTGCCAACGCCGGTTTCACCTTCGATCAAAACGCAGGCATCGGTAGACGCGATTTTCTCGATTTGCCGCAACAGGGTCAGAAAGGCGGCGGAGTTGCCAATCATCCCGTACATCGACACCGATGCGCCCGAGGGCATGGTCCTGTGTTCTTCGGTGCCATCGTCAACTCCCGTAATGATCGATAACGGCGGCAGAATTCGTCGGCTTTCGATGCCCATAAATCAACTCCTGAACAATTCAGTCGACCAGCGCCCCCACGCCGGCATCAGTATTCATGACTCGTCATCTGCCGGACAAGTTTCACTTGCGTGCATGACGACTTTGCAACTCTTTTATGACTAACACGGCCACTCCGGTCATCGGTAAGGATAAATAAACCGGAGGGTATTCATAAGAACGACAGTTTTGCCTTCGGCAGGACAAACATCGACGATGTTTTCGACAAGGCAGGCCGAAATCATGGGTGCGATGGTCGGAATAGGAGCCAAAACGGTAAGACATCCGTAAAATGTCTGAATGAATTCAGCTTTCCTGCTCTCGCAAAAACTGTCGGTCGCGCCGATGATGGATTGGACCGACACCCATTGCCGTGCGTTTCATCGCATCCTGGCTCCGCACGCGCGCCTGTACACTGAGATGGTGCATGCACAGGCCGTCATTCACGGCGATCGCGATCGCTTGCTGGGATTCGATCAAAGCGAGCATCCGCTGGCCTTGCAATTGGGCGGCAGTGATCCGGCGCATCTTGCTGAAGCTTCGCGAATCGGCGAGCAATGGGGCTATGACGAAATAAACCTCAATGTCGGCTGTCCTTCCGATCGCGTGCAGGCAGGCCGCTTCGGTGCCTGCCTGATGAAAGAACCCAATCTGGTGGCCGATTGCATTGCGACCATGATCGCCGCGGTGAAAATTCCCGTCACGGTGAAATGCCGCCTGGGTGTTGATGAACTGGAAACCTACGAACATTTTGCCGGCTTCATTGATACCGTTGCGAAAACCGGGTGCGACACTTTTGTCGTGCATGCTCGCAAGGCCTGGCTCAGTGGTTTGTCGCCGAAAGAAAATCGCGAAATACCGCCCTTACGTTACGACTGGGTTTACGACCTGAAGAAACAGCGTCCGGATTTGACGGTTTTATTGAACGGCGGTTTGAGTACCGTGGAAGCGAGCCTTGAAGCTTTGCCGCAAGTGGATGGCGTGATGATTGGCCGCATGGCGTATCACGAGCCCTATCGACTGCATCAGCTGGATCGTGCGATTTATACGCCGGGGCTTGCCGTCGAAACGCGAGAAAACCTATTGCTTCAATATCGCGATTACGTCGACCGGCAATGCGCAAAAGGCATCGCAGTAAAACACATCACGCGACACATTCTGGGTTTGTTCCACGCACAAGCCGGCGGAAGAATGTTCCGGCAGGTATTGAGCGAGAAGGCCCACAAGGCGCAGGGCTGGGAAGTTATCGAAGAAGCCTTGCAGGCGACGAGAATTTAATCCCGTAGGAGCGACGGAAGTCGCGATGTTCTTATCAAGGAAAGCGTATCGCGACTTCCGTCGCTCCTACGGTGCAAATCACATTTGCGGCGGCGCGGCCAGTTCTTTTGCGCTCAGGAAACCGTCGTGATTCCTGTCCTGCTTGCCGAACTGGATGGCCAATCGGTCATGGTGCTCTTTCAACGTGAATGTTTTTGCTTTCGGTACCAGCTGTTCTTCCGGTGACAAAACGCCGTCGCCGTTTTTATCCATCTGCTCAAAAGCCCAGCTCATGGCCCTTTGGAAATCTTCCAGCGAAACGCGCTTGTCGCCGTCGGCGTCGAAACTTGCGAGGTAATCATTCTGGTTTTGTGCCGAGGCAAAAAACGAAACCAACATAAGTGCCATGGCGCTTATGCCGGTCATTTTTCTTTTATGCGCGTGCGGGAGCGAGTGCATAACCTTTCAGCCTGAAGGA
This sequence comes from uncultured Arenimonas sp., assembly GCA_964584915.1. Lineage (GTDB taxonomy): Bacteria > Pseudomonadota > Gammaproteobacteria > Xanthomonadales > Xanthomonadaceae > Arenimonas. The sequence goes on from CAZPCE010000001.1 coordinate 23,109, forward strand.
GAATTCTTCCAGTGCCGCGATGCCGGAGCTTTCCGCTTCCGCACACCAGACCCGGAGTGCCATCATCTTAGCATCCACTTCGGCCGACCTGAGTTCGTAAATAGCCAACAAACTTGCCCGATAAGCCATCAAGGTGGCCAGTTGCGGACTTTCGGCGATGAAGCGGTGCAGTTTTTCGCGATGACTGTCGTCCAGCCACTTGCCTTCGCTGCGAAATGCGTTGCGTAAACGGCGCGGCAAGTCCTTGGCGTCCTGCTTGAATTGCGGTTTCAGCACGACATGGAAATAATCGGTAGCCACTTGCCAGCGGTGCGTCATGATCGCATGCAGCGTCTCGGCATCGGGCACGTGGATGTTCGGGCGGACATCGAGTTCAGGAGCAACGCGCAGCACTTTCGCCAGATGGAATTTCCGCAATACGCTGATCGCCAACCAGCCGATATCAAATTCGTATTTTCGCAACGCGAATTTTGCCGAGCTCGGGAATGCATGATGGTTGTTATGCAATTCTTCGCCGCCGATCCAGACACCCCAGGGCGTTAGATTGGTCGCGGCATCGCTGGTATCGAAATTGCGATAACCCCACCAATGGCCGAGACCATTGATGATGCCGGCACCGTGGAACGGCATCCAGCACATATGCAGGGCCCAGATCGTCAGGCCTGGAGCGCCGAACAAGGCAACGTAGGAGACCAGTAAAATCGAAACGCCGAGCACGGGATACTTCGAATAGAGATTTTTTTCGATCCAGTCGTCCGGCGTGCCCTTGCCGTATTGCTCGAGCATGGCTTTGTCGAGCGCGGCTTCGCGATACAAATCCACGCCGCGCCACAACACATTCGACAGGCCTTTGACGCGAGGACTATGAGGATCTTCGGCGGTTTCGCATTTCGCATGGTGTTTGCGGTGGATGGCGACCCATTCCTTGGTCACCATGCCGGTGCTGATCCAGGACCAGAAACGGAACCAGTGCGAAACCAAGGGATGAAAATCAACACCGCGGTGGGTTGCGCTGCGGTGCAGATACAAAGTGCTGCTCATCATCGTGAGCTGGCAGACAATCAATAGAAAGAGCGCCATTTGGCCGTAGCCGGCTTGCGTGAATCCGTGCGTAAGCCAGTCGAATAGGGCGGTGGGCATGCGATAAAGCTCCGTGCGTGGTGCGTCGGGAATGCGAATGATGAGGCTTTGATATGTCCTCGTCACCCTTCATGGGGGTATGGAGTCTGGAATACAATAAAGTCCGCGAACCACATCAAGTAAACTGTTCAGCATGAAAAAAATACGCCTCGCTACCCGCAAGAGCGCGCTCGCGCTTTGGCAAACTGAACATGTTGCAGCGCGGCTGCGCACGGCCCATCCCGATCTGGAGGTCGAATTGGTGCCGATGAGCACGCGCGGCGACCGCATTCTGGACCGGCCTTTGGCCGATATTGGCGGCAAGGGCTTGTTCCTGAAAGAACTCGAGGTCGCCATGCTCGAAGGCGAGGCCGATGCGGCGGTACATTCGTTGAAAGACGTGCCGATGGAGTTGGACGGCCCATTCCAATTGGCCGCGATTCTGGAGCGCGCCGATCCGTTCGATGCCTTCGTATCGGTCAAAATTTCCGATTTCGATGCCTTGCCACATGGCGCGAAAGTCGGGACTTCCTCGCTGCGCCGCCAGGCACAGTTACGCGCGCGCCGCGCCGATTTGCAGATACTGGATTTGCGCGGAAACGTGAACACGCGTTTATCCAAGCTCGAAAACGGCGAATACGATGCGATTATCCTGGCTTGTGCCGGCCTGGACCGTTTGGGGCTGTCGCGTTACATCCGCCATCGCCTTGATGCGCCTAGCTGGCTGCCTGCCGTGGCACAGGGTGCGATCGCGATCGAATGCCGTGAAGGCGATGACGAAACCGCCAAAATCCTTCAGGTTCTTAACCATAAAAAAACACAATTGTGCGTTGAAGCTGAGCGCTCCATGAACCGAATGTTGCATGGTAGTTGCCATGTGCCCGTAGCTGCTTACGCTACCCTCGAGGGAAATATATTAAGCCTGGAAGGATTAGTGGGTTCTGCCAAGACTGGCCACTGCGTTCGTGCGCATGCGGTTGGCCATTCGCACGACCCCGAGGGCCTGGGCCGCTTGGTCGCAACCGAATTACGTTTGCACGGAGCGGATGAATTAATGAAGTCATGAGGCGGGCATGACGAAAATACGCAATGGGTGGTTGTATGCATTTTCCAATGTTCCATTTGGCATTTCCCGTCCATCAACTGGATGAAGCGAAGAATTTCTACCAGCATGTTTTCGGCGCGACATTGGGGCGCCAGCGCGACCAGTGGTGCGATATCTACATGTTCGGTTGCCAGATCACGCTGCACCAGCAGCCGGCGCAGGTTATTCCAAAAGAAGACCAGGGTGTCCGCCATTTCGGTGCCGTGCTGACCTGGCAGCAGTGGGAAAGCCTTTCGCAAAAACTCGTCGATAAAAACGTCGAATTCGAATTGCCGCCGGTGGTGTCTCGTGTGGCGCAACAGGACGAACAGGCCAAAATGGCCTTGTGCGACCCAAGCGGAAACATCATCGAGCTAAAGGCATACCGTTACCCGAAAACCGCACTCGAGCTTATCTAGCGTGCCCAAGGGGAGTGTATCTCGCGCCGGGTTGCCCAACATGGTGCGGACACTTGTAAACACCTGTTGCGGGATGCATCAACCCTAAGGCCGTTTGCTACAATTCCGGGGCAGATTAAGGGGCCCGGATATGCAAGCAGCAAAGCCGCAGATTTCCATCATCATCGAATGGGAAAACGTGAAGTTATCGGAGATGGATCGCTGCCGCGAAATGCTGCGTGCGATGGCGAAGCAAATTCCCGAATATTTCGATAAACAAGCCGGTGTTTCGTCATCCGATCCGGTTCCGGCTGCCGAAATCCTGATTCTTTACGATGCCGGTGCTTTCGACGGCGGCTTCATCGAGGATATTGTCGCGGCCGAAATCCCGAAAACCACTCGGCACTGCGAATGGAAAATCATCGCTGCCGGCAGTGAAGGCTACTACGGGCTTAAAAACATCGGTTCGCGCAAGGCGCGCGGCGACGTGCTGGTGTTTATCGACAGCGACCTGATCCCGGAAGAAAAATGGCTGGAGAACATGTTGTCGCCGATGAAGGACCAAGCCGTAAAAGTCGTTGCCGGCCATGCTTACGTTACGCCGGACGACATGATGAGCCGCACCTTTGCATTGACCTGGTTTTTTCCGTTGCGCGCGCCCGAAGCGAAAATTTCGCCGGCCAAGGGTTTCTTCGCCAATAGCGTGGCTTTCCAGCGCGATGTATTTCTGGCGCATCCATATCAAGTCATTCCCGGCGCTTCGCGCGGGGCATGCCGGTTGCTCGCCAAGAAACTGGCGGCGGAAGGCGTGCAGATTCTATCCAATACCGGCGCGCAGGCTTCGCATCCGCCGCCAAACGGATTGAAGCATTTCCTGATGCGCGCGGTGGTGCAGGGACGCGACGATTTGCTGATGAACCAGACCGAGCAACGTGCCGGGAAGGGCACGATCTTCCATTCGATCGCGCGCATCGGCAAATGGCAGTTGAAAGCCCTGCGGCGAATCGTGTTCCAGCATCAAAACGTCGGCATGCCGTTTTACCAGGTACCGTTCGCGATGTTTATCGCCAGCGTTTACGGCTTCCTGTTCTTGATGGGCGATTTCGCGACTCGACTGTTTCCGGCCCGCATGAAAGCCAGCCTGCACATCTGAGCGCTCAGGATTTTCGCTGCGAAGCAAAATCCAGGAATTTTTCAGGCTCGATCCGTATCGCCGCTCCGGTCGGGCAGGCACGAACGCAGGCCGGGCCGGAATCCAGCTCCTTGCACATATCGCATTTCACCGCCTTCTTCGGAATGTTCTTGTCCTTGGCCTGTTTCTCCATGCCCGGTTCCGTGCCGATACCCAGCAACATCCACAAAGACAAACTGGGTTTGTGGCGTTTCGGATTGACCGGTGCCATCTGGATAACGCCGTACGGACAATTCTGTTCGCAGTTGCCGCAGCCGATGCAGGAGTCGTTGATAAACACTTCACCGTCGCCGGCACGATGGATCGCATTGGGCGGGCAATCTTTCATGCAGTGCGGATGCTCGCAATGGCGGCACGAAGTGGGCACGTGGATTTGTGCATAGGTGGGACCGGCTTCGCGATTGAGCCGCGAGGTGCCTCCATGGGTATCGGAGCAGGCTTTCTCGCAATTATTGCAGCGCACGCACAGTGATTCGTCGATAAGCAGCACGTCGGTGGCTTCGCCCACGCCTTGCTGCATCAGGAAGCCGATCAAATTGCCCGATTCCGGATTTTGTTCCATCGCCTGGTTGTCGCGCACGCGCTCTAGATAAAGTGCGTTTAGCTGTGCACGCAAATCGGCGTTGCGGGCCAGAATTTCATGGATGCGTTTTGATTCCAGCACGATCGCTTCGCTGGCCACGGCGGCTTTTACGGTCGCGCTGCGTGGTGCGCCGGAAAGCAGCGCCATCTCGCCGACATAATTTCCTGCCGCGACATAGGACAGAACCACTTCATTGCCGCCCAGCCTGCGGGAGACCGTCACCGAACCACGCCGAATCAGATAAAGCCCGTCGCTGGCGTCGCCTTCGTTGAACAGCGTGGCGCCGGCCTCGTAATCCCTGATGACCGCGCTTTGAACGAGATAATCGAGCTCGTCTTCCGGAATGGACGATGCAAGAAAACTGCGCACCGCGCGTTTCAGCGAGACTTCGTCGAGTGTCCGGCGAACCGCTTCAACCGAGGCCAGCAGCTTCAGCATCGAACGACGCGGGGTTTCGATCAGCACGCTGTCTTTGCTTGCGACAACGGTTGCGGCACGGCGCCTGCCGGAAATCAAACCCAATTCGCCGAAAAAATTGCCGGTTTTCATTCCGAAGCTGACAGGCGAGCCATCTTTGCCCAGGGCCTGAATGGTTACTTCGCCATCGACAATGCAATAAAGCGAATTGGTGTAGTCGTTGCGGTGAAAAACCACCTCGCCGGCGGCGAAAGTATGAATCGTGCTGTCGATCAGGAATTCGCGTAGTTGCAAGGTGGTCAGGCCGTAGAGCAGGTGAACGTTTCGCTGGATGATGCCGATCGCGGTTTTGACGTCGGGCACGTTGACCTTGCTGAATTTTTGTTTCAGCAAGGGTTCGTCGGCCGGTTCGACCGGATTGCCTAGAATGTATTCGACCACTTCATAACCCTGGTTCATCGCCTGCTTGATCAGCGGATAGCCGCCGAGCGCACCGACAATGTAAATGCCTGGCATATTCGATTCGTAGTGCTCACTCAGTTCGGGTACTGCGCCGGGATCGGCATTCGGGAAAAGCACGCCAAAACTTTCCACCAATCTGCGCGGCGGGTTCGCACCCAGGCGGGCGATGATGCGATGGCAGGGAATGGTTTCGTCGCCTTTTTTCGTCTTGGCGAAAAATTGCATCCTGAATTCGCCGCGCGTTTCTTCAACGCGTTCAACCGTGGTGCGAACCCGCGTTTCCATCTTTCCTTCTTTCACGGCGGCATTGAGCAGATTCAGGTTGCCTTCCTTGCAGCGGCTGAATTCCTCGTTGCGGTTCACCAGAATCACGCGATTGCGTGCCATCAATGCGATGGCATTCTCGATCGCGGCATCGCCGGCGCCGACGATGATGATGGTTTCATCGTTGTATTCGTCCGGGTCATCCAGTTGATATTGCACGTTCGGCAAATCTTCGCCCGGTGCGCCGAGCTTGCGAATGTTTCCCTGCAAGCCGATCGCAAGCACGACGAATTCGGCCGAGACCGATTCGCCGTTTGCCAGCGTTATCCTGAAGTCGCCGCAGTTGCCAGTGATTGAGATGACATTCGAGTTGTAACGGATATTGACCCGGTATTTCGAAAGCTCCTGATCCCAGGTGCCGAGGATTTTCTCGCGCGGGCCGGCGGCAAACGTCATCGGGCTCCGCAAAGGCAGAACTTCCGGTTCCGCCATCACGTGCTTGCCTTTCTGGTATTTGTAGATGGTGTTCGCGGATTGTTTTTCCGCCTCCAGCAAAATGTGCGAAACACCAAGTTCCGCCGCATGCGCGGCCGCCGACAATCCGCTGGGGCCGGAGCCGACGATTGCGATCTTGAATTTTTCTGCCATGGCGAAAATCTCCGAAAAAAATCAAGTCAACATTATTGGGGCAGCAATACGGCTTTGAATTCGCGCAGGCGTTGCTGGAATTCGGCCGGGCGATATTTTTCGTCGTTCGACAAGGAAGCATAGAGCCGATCAAGGCTCGAATTGACCGGTTTTGTCGATTTGATCATGCCTCGCTTGTTCATGAAATTGACCACGCTGCCGATGGCCATCACTGCCTGCTCGGCACCGGCGTAATCCCGGTAATAGCCACTCAGGCCATCGTCGATCAGGCCGACCGCGATTCCGCGTAAGGAGCTTTCCGAAAAGGAATAATTTTCGATGCGCGCCGCGACTTCGAGCGACAAGCGTTTCATCGCGGCGGCTTCGGCCATCGCATCGCCCTGGCCGGCGACGGCCCGGTGGAGCTTGCCGCCTTGTGCCGTCACGCGCGCACCGAGTTTGGGATCCATCTGTTTTGCAATCGCGCGCATCATCAACATGCCGGAATCATTCAATCGCGCCAATCCCGTGCCGGGGCTGGCGCCGAAAGCCGTCACCGGTTTCCAGCGCTGTTCCGACATCGGACGATGGCAGGCATGGCAATCGAAGAGCACCAATTCCGGAAACAGGCCGTCACGACCACGTTTTGGATCGCGCAGAATATCCATGGTCTCCGCGACGGCCAGCGATTGGCCAATCGCCCAGATTTTCACGCCGTCCCAGACCTGTTTGCGTTTTTCGTAATCCTTGTCGATGCGAACATGCGCCGGCGAGATGATTGAAAAGGTTTCCAGTTCGAAACTCATGCGTGGATGGCCGGCACCCATCAAACGATGGCTGACGAATTTGTCCTTGTTACCGAAATGGCAGGACAGGCAAAGCTGCGCGCGCTCCATCGGCTTGCTGGTCGGGTACAGGCCATGCTGGACATTCATCGCATGCGTTGCGCCGGGTTCCACATGCGAGCTCAGCCAGCGTCCGGCCGGACCGTGGCAGGCTTCGCAAGTCACGCCGTCGGTTAGTTTGAAGCGTTCGCCGCGATTGGCTTCCGGCACATTGTGGGCATGGCAATCCAGGCATAGCTTCGA
>CAZPCE010000001.1:30442-56028 GCA_964584915.1 uncultured Arenimonas sp.
TCGCTGACGAACCAGGGTGTTCCATCCGGATTCAAATAGAATTTGCGCATTTCTTCCGCCGTCAACGGGCGTGAACCGATGCGGCCAAACACCGCGATCTGCCCGCCGGTTTCATCCACCGCGCGGTCGCGGTCCAGGCCTTTTGCCAGCGTAAGTGCAGCGGATTTGGTCTTGCGCCAGGCAATCAACTGCGGCTTTGGTTCCGGCGAAAAACCGTAGAACTTCGGTTGCGTGTCCGGTGCGGTCAATTGCAGAACCTTCATGCCGTTGCTGCCATCGGCGACATAGGCAAACAGCGATGCATTGGTCGAACCGACGACGACATCGCGTGCATCGTTCAACCGGCCGTCGGCGTTGAACATTTGATAGATCATCGGCTGCTCGGGTTTCTCGATATCGATAATGGCGAGACCTTGTTTGCCGTTGGCAATGTAGGCATAAGTGCGTGCCAGATAAATGCCATTGGCATCGGCGAGGGCTATGTTGGCGTTTGCGACCACCCGCGGTTTTTCAGGTTTCGTAACATCGACAACCTGCAGGCCGGAAGCATCGGTCACGAATAAATATCGGAATTGCAGCGCAGTCCGGCGTGGATTCTTGATCGGAATGATGGAAGCCAGTTGCGGTTTCATCGGGTCATCGACATTCACGACAACGATGCCGGCATCGGCGGCGATGTAGAGATAGTGCCCGGCAATCGTAATGTGCTTCGCGCCCTGCAGAATATTGTTTTCATTCCAGGTGATGGCGCGGGTCAGGAAATTATTGCGTGGCTCGCCGTCGGCAAGCGTATCGACATTCACCAGAATCAATCCTTCCTCGGTATCGGTGATAAAGGCGTAGTGGTAGATTGGATGGAAATCCTGCTCCTGGTTTGTTACCCGCATCAGTTCGCCCTGGTTACGCAGCGGTGCGATGGATTGATTGGTAGGCAATGCGACGCAACTGGCGTTCTTCGATACGACCCGGCTGTGCTGGCCCATCGGTGAAAACGGCGCGGTAATGATGCGTTGCGATACGCCCTTGTTGGCAATCGATGCCACATCGTAAACGCGCATGCCGCCCGCGCCTTCGGAGGCAAACAGGTATTCGCCACGCAAGGTCAGGCATTTTGCCGCGCCCTGCGTGCCGTGATCGTGTTCAACCTGCAATTCGCCCTTGCGTTGCTGGTGCTCGCGAAACCAGTCGGGATAAGCGTAGCGTTGCAGGTAACTGCCGAGCACCGCCTGTGGTTCGTCCCATTCGGTGACCTGCACGGCGGAAATATTCTTCTCTTCACCGAGCCACGCGTTATAGCCGATGAAATTGACGAAGTTGGTACCCTGCAAAAGCAATTGCGCCATGATCGCGTTGTTGTCGTTCTTTTCCGACAGGTGGCAATCGGTGCAGGTTTTTGTTTCGGTTTTTCTTTCGGTATGCGGGTAGTGCGGTGCGAATGCCTGGCTGGAAAAACCGCTGGCCGCAATCGGCGGCTGCTGGATGTAGATTTTTTCGCGATTGATATTGGTCGATGACAATACCAAAGCCGAACTTGAACGCACCGGTGTTATTTTCGAGCCGCTGATGCTGCCGCTTCTGCCCAGCATGAAAATATCGTCGCGCACGACTTGCGGATTGTAGGTCGCGTAATTCCGCGTTTCGCCGCCTTCATAATGCTGGCGTTCGGTTTTGGCGTTGGCTTCGATCGGCAAGTGGCAACCCGAACAGCTCGTGGTCCAGGATGAATGACACGAATGACAGGACATTTTTTCATCGTCGTGCGCGTATTGCGACGATGGAACGCTGGCTCCCCAGGTTTGCAGCAGACGCCCGGCTGCACCGGTGCTGATGGTTTTCGCACGTGCGGCTTTGGCGTTGTAATGCGGATTGCCGGGCGTGATCGAGTCCTTTACCAGCGACATTTTCCATTCCAGTTCGGGGTTCAAGGCCGAGCGTTGATAGAGAGTTCCTTCGCGCCACTCAAAACGTCTGCGGCCATCCTGGGTGCGCAGCAGTTTCATGTCCCGGCCGCCGGGCGATGCGGCCGGTCCGGAAGTAAATAAGGTCGGGTATTTTTTGCTGGTGCCGTGGCAATCGACGCAGGTGACTTCGATTGCGGCCGCCACTTCACCGTAGATGTGCCCGTTGCCGTGATTGTCCTGCTCGAAATGGCAGTCAACGCAATGCATGCCGACATCCATGTGCACCGAGCTGAGGTGCACCGATTTTTTCATCTTGTCCGGATCCTCGTCACTGATGGCGCCGCCGTCTTTATCAAGCAAGGTACCCTTGCGATCGCGCTTGAACACGGCGCGGAAATTCCAGCCGTGGCCGTGGTAATCGGCGAACTGGGTATCTTTCAATTTCGGATTCAATTTCGAAACATCGGCAAGGAATTCCGGATCGCTCCATTTGCCGCGAACCGCCGCGCCTTCGGGATTGCGGTCGAGTATTTCGCGAATCTCGGCGGCGGTCGGGTATTTCTGTTTTTCGGGCCACATGAACGGGGCATCCGATTCGTAATCCCACATGGTGTTGCCGTAGAAACTGTTCACGAAAACGTTCGGCTGATGCATATGGCAAACCATGCATTGTGACGAGGGAATCGCGCGGGTGAATTGGTGTTTCAGCGGATGCCCCGAAGCGGTTTTCGAAATGGTCGGGTCATTGGTTTGCGATTGGCCGCGATTGCCGAATGCCGCATAGGCACCGGAGTGTTTTGGATCGCGATCGTTCGCATACACGCTGTGGCAGGCGGTGCAGCCGGAAGAACGATAATCGCCGGGCTGGTCATTGGTGCCGAGAAACCAGAGATGCGGATCATTCAACCGGGTTTTGGTGATATTGATTACCGGCACCGCAATGCGGCTGCCGGTGCCTGGGCCACGATTGGATTGTTTGATATCGGGACGACCGGGTTCATCGAGTTTTTGCAACTGCCCGGTGTTGTTCGGCAATCCGATTTCGGGAAATTGCGTGTTGATCACGCGACCACCGCGTTCGAATACGCGGAAAATATCGGCAGGCGGAACCGTTTCCCAGGCCGGCAACGGCGACAGGCCCGGCAGGATTCCCATCGCGGTCATTTCCGGCGTGACCGGGACCGGACTTTTACTAAATGCCGGCTGGCTGTCGGCCGTGTAGGCTTCCCCGAGGATATAGCGTTTGAACGGCAAGATACCGTTGTTGTAAGACGCTCCGCCCCAGAGCATCGCGCTGCTCGACATCAGGCTGCGTTCGCTGGCCTGGATAATCGGCAGGTGGCAGGCACCGCAAGCCAATCTTGCGACGCGCAGATCGCCGGGATTGATGAAACGTACAAACTCCGGTGCTTCGCGATTCAGCAGCGTGTAGGTGCGCGGTGGATTTCCGGAAGACGGATATTCCCATTTGATCGGATAGCGCGATGGAATATGCGCCTGCGACATCGCCAAACGATATTTGTCCGAGTGCGCGCTGGCATAGTCCGAGTCGTCGGGTTTTGCGATGCCGGCATTGCCGCCATGGCAATCGGTGCAGCCAAGAATCACGGCAGGGTTGCTGTGCATCGTGCTGTGGTCGCTACCGGTGTGGCAGCTCGCGCAACCGGCCGATTTTTCCTGCGCCAGTTTCAGTGTTTGTTTTTCCGGCGCGGCGGGCTGTGCAATGTAGTTGTGCGATATTGGTTTGGCTTCTTCGGACGCAATCACCACCACGGCCGTGATGATGGACACCATGGCGATGAAAACGAAAACAAGGCGGACGAGAATGGTGCGCATCAGAAGCTCATCAGCAGGTTGAACAGCACGGAATATTGCGTGTTGCCGTGGTCGGCATCGAATAATTGTTTATAGCCTTTGCCGGGGATCAGCGCCGCGACCGATGCATTCAGCACGATATTTTGTGTGGCTAGCGGACGGTATTGCAGGCCGGCGGAAATATCGACACCGATGTCGGTGCTGATATTGCCTTGATTACGCAAAACTTCCAGAGACGAAGTATCGACAAAATCCAGTTTCGAGATATTGCCGATTACCCGCGTCTGCGGCGTGACATTGAAATCGGCACCGATGCCGAGCAAAGTCAAACCCGGATTGACGAAATTGGATTGCCCCTGGTCTTTCGACGACCGCAGGCTCGGAAGCAATCCGTTGCGTCCCGAAAGCGCAACGCCGCCGCCGCCAATCAAGGGCACCGCCTGCCGGATCCAGAAACTGGTATCGGCTCCGGCGATTTGCGGGTTTTCCAATATGGCGTCGAAACCGCTTTCCTTGTCGTCGAACGGATCCTTGTCGCCACTGGCGGCAATCGCGGTTGCGCGAACGCGTATCCAGCTGAAATCGCGCGACAGCTCCGCTGCGGCAAAGCCGGCCTGAATGCAGGTGTCTTGCTGTGCGAGCGGATGGTAATCGTCATGGCCGATCGCGGCATAAAAAGAAGTCGTCAGATTCCAGCGGCCGAAATGGCCGTCGCCGCTGGCGCCGAGATACGTGACGCGATAATCGTGGCCGCGGGTATCGCCGATCACGGCAGGGCGTTCAAGAAAACCGTTGTTGTTGTAATAGGTCTGGTCACCTTCGCGGTTGATGTTGTGCATCAGACTCAACTGCAGCGTGTGGCCCGGCACCGGAAAATCCTGCCGGAACACATTGAACATCAGGGTGTCGTCGCGTCGCAGCGCCTGGCTGATATCGTTCAGTCCGCTATTGGTATCTTTTTCGATACGGCGAAACCAGGCGGCGTTGTATTGCCAGCGGTTATTGTCGCGGGTGCCGAACAGCCGTATGCCGAGCGCATTGTCCTGAAAAACAAAACCGCGGAAATCGGAAATGAAAGGCTGAATGCCGATTCGCAAACTGTCGAAATCATAATTGTCCGACACGTTGCGCAAATGCTTGTCGACGAATAATTCCTGGATCGCGATATGGCTGTCGTTACGGATCTTGCCCCGACGCGGATCGATATTCGTAGCGCGCACTTCCTCGACCTGGGTGCGGTTTGCATTGAGTGCGGCGACCAGCCTGAATTCATAGTCCGGTGGTTTGAACGTGGTATCGCCCTTGATAATCGCAGCAGAAAAAATTAGGTTTTGATTGATCGTGGATTGCTGGCCCTGACCGAAAATATCCAGCGCGCCCGGAGCACTGCTGGACTGTGCGCCGACTGCGGTCGGTAATTGGCGCGCCTCGATCAGCGAATCGGAAATCGCGCCGAGATTCAGGAACCATTCCTCGCCCCATTTCTTGAATGGCTCGTAGGGTTTGTCGCCCTTGTAGACGTTCTGATTGTAAGGGTCCCATTTATTCAGATTGATGCCGAGACCTTCCATGATTCGCCAGCGATCCGGCACCGGTATGCTTTCGCGCAACACTTCGGCCATCGGCGGCACCACCTTGTCGGGATCGATCGGAGGCAGCTCGTACTTCAGCGGTTTTCCCTGCGGGCGCTGCAGTTTTATTTCTTCATTGTTTTTTTGCTCATCCTGTTTTTCCGAGGTTGTCTCGGCCGCATCCTGACCAAGCGCGTACGAAGCATTCAGTCCGCCCAGCAATGCGGTGACCAGCAACAATCGTTGGCAGGAAATGCGCTTCATCATCAAAGCCCCGCACATACGTTTTGTGCAGACGAATTATTGAACGGCGCTTGCGGGCATTGAACGTAGCGAAGCCGGGTACCGGTGCCATTGGGTACCAGCGTGTCGGCGCGAATATTGGCCGGTGCATTGGCGATACCGGTGGCAAGGATTTGCCCTGCGTTGGCGAGGCCGAGAAACGCGATCATGTCGTCCTGATCGACGCCGTCGCCGGAGACGCCAATCGCGCCGACCAATTGATTGCCGCGATAAACCGGAACCGAGCCCGGAAAGATTTGAATGCCGTTGCGCAATTTATTCAAACCGGTGCAGCCGACGATCGGTGAACCGACGGCCGAGGCAATCAGGTTGTTGTAACTCAAATCCAGTTGCAATCCAACGTTGAAAGGGCTCCAGCCAGAAATCGGTTTTGATAGCGGGCCGGCCGGTGCGCCGGCAATGCCATCGGGGAAATTCGGGCGAGTGATATTGCCGATCGCGCGGTTGCTGTACGCAATACCGTTGCTCAAGCTGGCCGGATTATTGAGAAAGCTTTGCAGCTGTGTGACATACGCTGAAATGGAAGAGCTGCTGACAGGCACCAGGTAATTGGCGGGCGGCAACGAATTCAATTCGCTTGCAGCATTCGTGTTCGAGAAAAAAGCGGCTGTGCGCGCTTTCTGCAAGGCGACATCGATGCCGAATACCGGCGCGTCCGGCGTACGAACCAGACCGAGAACTTCGCCTTGCGTATCGACGACGGTAATCGTGACTTGAGCGGCGGAACCGGTGGGCCTGCGGATTTGTGCGCGGGCACGATTGGCGACATCCAGTGCGCTGCGTAGGATTTGATTGACTTCCGCCGACGTCAACAAACTGTCGGTACCGCCGGTGACCGGATAGCGATTCAGATTGAAAGCATCGACCAAAACATAGGCGTTCAAGCTGGCGAAGCTGCCGGTGTCGGGGCGGATTCCCGATACCGCGCTGCCGTAGCCGGTGCCCGCGCTGGTCGATGCGGCAACATAGCCCGGTACCGCGATCAGACTACCGGGCAAGGAAGCAAAAGCCGCCGATGCGCCGGGATTGGAAACCAGCGATTCGGAATCGGTGTAGCGCAAGCTGCGGCCGTCGGCGGTAATGCGATTCGCGCGAATATCGGTCGGTGCGGAAAAACCGCTGCTACCGGCGACAGCTACCAATTCGTCGGCATCCTTGTCGAAATTCTGGATGTTCAAATCCAGCGAATACAAACCGTCGGTAATCACGCCGATGCCGCCGACCAGGAAACCGTTTTTGTAGAGCGGCAAGCCGCCGGCATCGGCGGATAGACCCAATGGCGAGCGTTTCGGTCCGTAGCTGCCGTCAACCTGACGCGACATTAAATCCGAGCACGAAAACTGCGAGAACTGCACGCCGAATAAAGGGCCGGATGGCGAAGAAATTTCGCCGGGGTTGAAATTTTCCTGGATGATCTGGCTGGCAGTGCGTGTACTGAAAGCATTGCCTTCGCTAGACAAATACGCGCCGGTAATCGCTTTCGAAATCGCGGCAAAACCATCGGGCAAAATGGCGATGCCTTCCAATCCGCCGCTGACTCCGCGTCCGCTGTTGATGGTGAAACTGGCGCTGGCACCGGTCATCCGGAATACCGCCAATACATTGCCAACGCGATCGACGACTGCAATCGTGCCGCGCACTCCACGTGCCTGCGCTTCACCCACTGCCTGGCTGATGATTTTTTCGACATCGACGGTCGTCAGAAATACCGAGGCGCTTGGCGGCGGTGGTGCAGAAGGCGTCTTGATTGGCGGTTGCGAAGGCTTCTGAAGCAAGGTGGCGCCGCAGCTTTTCGTGCCGCGATCGGGATTGACGCTAGCCAGACAATTTACGGCGGAAGGTATCGAATTTGAAACGGGCGCCGCAGGTTTTTCGCCATGCTGCAATGTACCCGCCAACAAAAAAAATCCCGCGGCGGATCCCAGCGAAAGCAGGCGGATGATGGACATGCGATTCATCGCGCGACTCCGGTTTTCGATACGGCATCCGAATTCGCGTGTGGCGTAAGGTGAAAGCCGTGACAGGATTCGCAGGTGCTGGTGACTTTATTGTGGACAGGTTTTGCGCCGCTATGGCAGGTGCGACAGGTCGCGATGTCGGGGATCGCAATGTCGGCACTTTTTGCCGACGCGTTTACGTTGTGGCAACTTGCGCATGGCGTATTCGAATGCTGGTTGTGCGCAAAACCGTTTTTCGGCAACCAGTGTTGCGTGATGTTCACCGGGCCGATGATCCATGGTTCTTCGGTATTTTTTTTGTCTGCGGTGACCTGGTGGCAGGTAACGCAAACCCTGACTTCGAATAAATCGGTCGCGATGACATTCGCTTTCTGGTTGGCCCATTGCGAAGCACGCGTGCGTTCGGCTTTTTCCTCGCTTTGATCGGGGCGACGCAGCCATCCATCTATCGTCGCAACATCGATCGGGGTTTCCTTGATGCTTTGGTTGCCGTAAAACTCGCGCAGGGTCGTCATCACGTCGGCAACATCGCCATGCGGAACCTGGCGCGAGCTGACGGCGGGTTCAAATTCAAGCCGATGGCAGCTGGCGCAATGTGCCTGCATCGAAACCGGTTTGAACCGGACGCCTGCTTCATCCGGCATATGGCAGTTGCTGCATTCCATGACACGTCGACCATCCGGACTACTGACGCCTTTGGCGGACAAGTGCACATCGTGCGGAAATTTCAAGCCGGCATTTTCGATCAAGCCGGCCTTGTCGTTTTGGTCGATGCGTTTTATGTCGGCCGGGTTGACGCCGGTGCGCATGGACAGTTTGAAACCAGGATGGTCGTTCGAGAAATCATGGATGTCGCCAAACGCAATGCCATTTTTGTCAGCAACACGGTCTTTCAAATTGCCGTGGCAGTCGACGCAGAGTTGCGGATTGCTTTTGGTGATGGCGTGGTTTTCCTTGTGCTCCAGATGGCAGCTGGCGCAGCGGGTTTGACCGAACAAGCCGGCCTGCAGCGCCGGGTTGCGGAGGTGGCCTTCGATGTTCTTGTGGCAAGTGGTGCAGGCACTGTCTTCCACCCTGACGAAAGGTTTTTGGTGGCATTGCCGACAATCGGTGGCGATCGGTTTATGGCCGGCGGAAATGGGCCCCGGATTCCAGGATTCATCGAATGCGACGGGCAGGTTTTCGCCGGACTCATGCAACGCGGGGCTGACGGCATTCAAAACCGGCAAAGCCAGAAAAAGCGTCGCCACGAGCAGGGCCAATGCAACGGCAATAAAGCGTTTTGACAGTCCGGTTTTCGAAAGATCGGTACGCGAACGTTTCCTGAGTTCGGTTCGTTCGTCGGACAAGGGTTGTATCAGTTCGTAACTCAGGACGATATCGTGTTCGCGATCCTGGTCTTCGACGATGAATAAATAGGGGCCGATGATGACGCGGGTGCGCAAGCCAAGCACTTCGCGTTTCCTGAACTCGCCGTTGAAGTTCAACAGCTCTTCGGCGCTTTCAATGTAAATCCTGCCGTCATCGGCGTGGTCGATGGTGGCGTGGTGCAAATGGATGCGCGGATCCGGCAGATGGATGATGCAATCGGCGCCACGTCCTACCCGCAGGCTGTCGCCGGCGATCTCGCGCTCTTCCCGGATCGCCTGGCCGCGGCTGTTGCGGGTGACTTGCACGAGCTGGCAGGAAATCATGGCTGCGCCTCACCAATAAAAAAACACGGAGACGATGTGCGCAAGCAAGGCCGCCAGCAATGCAATCGACAGCGGAATATGGAAATACAGCCATACTTCCATCCTGGCGCGAAACATCACGTCCGCGCGGGCGCGATCAAGTAATGCCTGTTTTTTCAGCATCTGGAAATACAGTTCGCGATTGATCTTGGCATGCTCGCCTTTCAATTCGGCACCCACGGTCTTGATTTTCTCCAGTGCCAATGCGACCGGACAATCCTTTTGCCTGCCGCTTAACTGTTCGAGAAAGCCGCCGCCGATTCGCGCTTTCTGGCTGGCGTTCAATACGGCCTGATTGATGGCATCCGGAAGTTGCAATGCCATTTCGCGTGCTTGCACGTCGACATCGGCGATTTTCAGGAAAAGGTTTTCCAGCGTGTCTTCCCCCATCCTTTCGGTCATCAGGCGAGGGAAGCGCAGGTAGGCGTAGACACCGTAAAAGCCGCTGAAAATGACGAGCAGCATCAGCAGGTATGCCAGGCTATGCACATTCCAGCCAAGTTCGAAGCCGGTGTGCAAAGTTACGATCACGATCAGCAGCACGCCCAGATATACATGCGCCGACAGCCAGGATTTCAGGTTGATGGCCGAAGAGCGGTATTGCCGTTTGCGGATGCCGAACCACAGCAGAAAAAAAATAATCAGTGCACCGGCGGTGCCCAGTGTGTAGCCGAGCCACGTGCCGCCGTAATGGCCGGTTGCCGGCCTGGCAAAACCATAGGCAAGAATCGCCAAGGCAGCCAAAAGAGCGCTAATCTTGAGATAGCGATACTTGCCGTATTCGAGAAACGTGCTGCGTTGCATTCCCCAATGCCCCAGTGTTCAGATCGAACGTTCTGACTGTGACGAAGGTATCATTAATGCAGACGGTCGTGAAGAAAAAGTGAAGCGTCCGGTATTTTGGAACCGTAGAACAAATGACACGGGTGGACAGCAGCCTTTACCGCAGGATTGCTGCTTGTTAACAATAGGGAAAGTGAAGAGTAGTCATGGTAGTGATCGAAACAGAACGCCTGAATTTACGCTGGTTAAACGACCGGGATGTCGAATTCATCCTTGATTTGCTGAATCAGCCTTCCTGGCTGGAATTTATCGGAGACCGCGGCGTACGCAATCTGGACGACGCAAGGGCTTACATCAACGATGGCCCGTTGGCGATGATCCGGCAACATGGATTTGGCCTGTATCTGGCCGAAGTAAAATCGAGCGGAAAAGCGATCGGCATGTGTGGGTTGTTGAAACGGGAAACCCTGGACGATGTCGATATCGGTTTTGCCTTCCATCCGGATTTCTGGGGGCAGGGTTATGCCAAGGAAGCTGCAGCGGCCTGTGTGGAATATGCCCAAGACAAATTGGGTCTGGATCGTCTCGTTGCCATTACGATGCCGACCAATCAAGCGTCTATTGCGTTGTTGAAAGCCGTCGGCATGCAGTATCAAAAAGATATAAGCCTTGGCGGCGGCGATGAAATCCTGCAATTGTTCTCGAAAGAATTACGCTAGTTTGCCGGATTTTTTTCGTTTGCCGCTTAGCCGCGCTGAACGACATTCTTTGCTAAAATCCGGAACCGCAAGATGAATGGACGCTCCATGCTGACTCGCGACGCCGATGCATTTTTCAGTTTCGCAAAAACATGCGTGCCGGAATTCGACGCTTGTGCAAAAGCCGTCTATCTGGTGACGCCGGAAGGTTTTTCGCTTGCGGCCGAATCGGCGCTGGACAATGCCTATATGGACATGAAGTCTTCCGTACGCAGCGATCTTGCAGTGATCCAGCATCAGAACCTGGCGCATGCGCTATCCAGGCAAATACCTGCGATCTCGTTTCCCGGGCGCGTGGAAACTCCGGATGCCGTATTTCCCAACAACGTGTTTGCGACCGCAAAAAATAAAATCATTCTCGGGCACATGAAGCATCCGGTAAGGCAGGCGGAAGCGGATCGTGCCGACATGCTGGGTTTTTTTCGCGACGTGTTGGCTTATCGATTGGTGGATTTGAGAACGCAGTCGGGCATCTGCGAATTGACCGGTTCCTTGATAATTGATCGCGCCCGCGACATCGCCTACTGCGGTTTGAGCGAACGTTGCGACGAAGCCGGTGCACGTGCGATGTACGATGCGTTCGGATTGAAAGCCTGCCTGATGTTTGACTTGGCGCCCGGCGAATACCACACCAATGTGGTGTTGACGATTCTGGCAAGCCGTGGCGTCATCATCGCGCCTGGCGGTTTTGCCGATAAGAATGTCGGTCGCGCCATCGCCGGGTTTTATTCGCCCAATGCGTTGGTGCTTTCGGATGCCGAAAAAAATGCGTTCGCCGCCAACGCCATTACATTGCGCGAAGATGCGGTCTGGATGAGCCAGAAGGCAGCCGATAGCTTGAACGTCGTAAATCGCGGGATTCTGGCGCAAGCCGGCTTTAATCTGCATTCAGTCGATTTGTCTGAGATTGAAAAGGCCGGCGGCTCGTTGCGGTGTTGCGTAGGCGAGATTTTTTAACGAGTGT
This sequence comes from uncultured Arenimonas sp., assembly GCA_964584915.1. Classification (GTDB taxonomy): domain Bacteria; phylum Pseudomonadota; class Gammaproteobacteria; order Xanthomonadales; family Xanthomonadaceae; genus Arenimonas. Next base: position 42,229 of record CAZPCE010000001.1, read on the forward strand.
TAACTCCGGTATCCATGGCGACAGGGCCAAATTCAGATAGGATTCACCCCTGAAGCACCAAACTCCACGCTACTTCAATTGGCCTGATTGGCCAGAGACCTTACACTATCCCCATGAGCCGTTTACTTGCCCCAGCCATCATTTTGCTTGCCGCCTTCATTGCGGTACCGGCATCGGCTGATCAGCGTAAAGGCGATGATAAACGGAATAATGATCAACCCAGGGTCGAGGCCAAATCGAGTCTCACCGACTCGGTACGTCGGGTAGAACGCCAAACCGGCGGTGAAGTGTTGAGTGCGGAACCGGTTCAACGCGATGGCCGTCAGGTGAATCGCGTCAAGGTATTGACCAATGATGGTCGTGTTCGCGTGATGCAAGTCGATCCGCAACAAGACCGAAGCAAGAAAGCCCCTCCCGCTCCCCGTAATCAGAATAGTACGGATAAGGACGGCGGTGATCCCGAACAGTTTTAACCCGGCCCTGAGACGGCCGGATCCCGTCACAGGAGACGCACATGCGCATATTGCTGGTTGAAGATGAAGCACCACTTCGGGAAACGTTGGCTGCCCGATTGAAACGCGATGGCTTTGCGGTCGATACCGCAGCCGATGGTGAAGAGGGCTTTTATCACGGTAAGGAAGTGCCCTTCGATGTCGCCGTTATCGACCTTGGCCTGCCGAAAATGTCGGGCATGGATCTGGTAAAGAAATTGCGCGAAGTGGGGCAAAAATTTCCGATCCTGATTCTCACGGCTCGCTCGAGTTGGCAGGATAAAGTCGAAGGACTGAAAGCGGGCGCAGATGATTATCTGGTCAAGCCTTTCCATGTGGAAGAATTGCTCGCGCGCATCAATGCCTTGCTGCGACGCGCAGCCGGCTGGAGCAAGCCGACGCTCGATTGCGGTCCGGTGCGCCTCGATCTGTCTTCGCAAACGATTACGGTAAACGGTCTGGCGGTCGATTTGACCAGCTATGAATACAAGGTGCTGGAATATTTGATGTTGCATGCCGGCGAGCTGGTCTCCAAGGCTGATTTGACTGAACACATCTACCAACAGGATTTCGATCGCGACTCGAATGTGCTGGAAGTGTTCATCGGACGGCTGCGCAAAAAACTCGATCCGGATGGCGAGCTGAAACCGATCGAAACCGTCCGTGGTCGCGGTTATCGTTTCGCCATTCCACGCAGCGAATAAACACGCATGGCGTGGCGCACGCTCTCACTCAATTCAAGGCAATTACTGGCGGCCAGTCTCGGACTGGTCGCTTTTTTAGGCCTTACCGGTTACGCGCTCGACCGAGCTTTCCAGGAAACCGCGCTCAGTAATCTGCGGCAACGGCTCGATAATTATTCGCGCGCCTATTTGCGCAACAGCGACTTCGATTCTGAAGGGCGTTTCAAATCGCCTGACGCTTCGCCGCCCGATCCGCGTTTTGACCGGCCCGGCAGTGGCCTTTATGCGGTAGCGGTAGGCAATGACTTTCGCTGGGAGTCGGCATCTACACTGGGCAGAAGCATTCCCGCCCCGACCGCTATTGCACCGGGTGAAGCGATGATCGAAGGGCCGCAGGCCTATAAGCAACCCGATGGCACGGAATTGAAGCTGTATCGTTTAAGCCAGACCACGATTTGGGAAACGGGATCCGGCGAAATCCAGCTGACCTTCGCGATTTATGAAGACACCTCGGCGCTCGACAAGCAGATTGCGGTTTTCAGGCGCGCGCTCTGGAATTATCTGGGGCTGGCGACGGTGCTGCTACTGTTGCTGCAAACGCTGGTGTTGCGCTGGAGTTTGCTGCCGCTGCGGCAGCTGGAAAAAGAATTGAAGCAGGTGCAAAGCGGTTTGAGCCAGCGCCTGACCGGGCAGCATCCGCGCGAACTGGAACCCATCGCCGACAGCCTGAATGCCTTTATCGAAAGTGAGCGCAGCGGCCTCGAGCAAAGCCGGAATACCTTGTCCGATCTGGCGCATAGTCTCAAAACGCCCTTGGCGGTTTTGCGCGCGCGCCTTGATGCCGAAGCAACGCACGAAAGTCTGCGCAGTGAAGTGCAGGCACAGACGCAGCGGATGGACGAGATCGTGTCGTACCAATTGTCGCGCGCTGCACGCAGTGGCCATGCCCTGTTCTCTGCGCCGATAGAAATCGAACCGCGTGCGCTCGAAATCGTGCAGAGCCTGGAAAAGGTTTACAAGAACAAGGGAATCATTTGCGAATTCGAAATGGATGAAGCCTCGCGTTTTTATGGCGAGCTCGGCGACTTGCAGGAATTGCTCGGCAACCTGCTGGAAAACGCATTCAAATGGGCGCGCACGAAAGTGTTGCTGACAGTGAAGGTCGAACCAGCGCCGACCAATCGCAGGCCGGGCGTTTCATTCTGCGTTGAAGATGACGGCCCCGGCATTCAACCGAAAAACGTCGAACGCATGTTGCAGCGTGGCGTGCGCGGTGATGAACGAGTGCAAGGTCACGGCATTGGTCTTGCGATCGTGCAGGACATCGTGCATTCATACCGGGGTGAATTGACAATCGGAAAGTCGGAAGAACTGCACGGCGCCGAAATTTCAATCCGGATACCGCCGGTTTTTTGAGTCACGTTTTTTTGCAGGTCGGTCTTTGGCCGACGCTCAAATATCAGCGAAACATTCCCGGCAGCATCGAATGCCAACGTGGCGAAACAGTGCGTGGCGTCGTGCTGCGAGTCGTGCGGACTGAAGGTGTCGGACGACTTACGACAGGCTGGGCAGCACTGGACGTTTCGTTATCCTGTTGTGCCGTGTTGGTCGGCGTGATCACGCGTGTTTTGGGACAGACATTGGGTTCATCGCCATTGGTGTTAGCCGCACAGAAAGCCGGGTTGGCGATCAAAAGCAGCAAGAATAAATACACGGATGATGAATTCATTGGATCGTCCCCAAAGCCTTGGTGCCATTAAGATGCACGTGCCCTGCAAAAGGTTGCAAAGCCTTCGCATTCTAGCCCGATTTTTTTGCCAAATGTGAGCAATGCGTTATTTTGCAATGCAGCATGGCTAGTTGCCGGAAGTTACGGCAGACTTAGCCCCGCATGAGTGCCGTCCTTAATTCTTCACCCCCCATCCATATTCGCGGTCCGGCGCTTCGCAGGGCGTTGATAGCCGGCGCCAGACGAGTGATTTCCCAGCGTGAGGCACTCAACAAGATCAATGTGTTTCCGGTGCCCGACGGCGATACCGGCAGTAATCTGGCCTTTACTCTTGGTAACGTACTGACTGGCGCGTTGAGTCGCCGCACTCCCGGGGCCGGCGATCTGCTGAAAAGGGTAGGCGACGATGCCATTGACGGCGCGCGCGGGAATTCCGGGGCCATTCTTGCCCAGTTTTTCACCGGCGTTTCGGAGGCTGTAGGAGTCGTTCGCGGCATTGATTTTGCCGGCATGTCGCAGGCCGTGCGTGCGGGTGCAAGTTCCGCCAGAGGCGCGTTGGCCGATCCGCGCGAAGGCACCATATTAAGCGTGATCAGCGCTTTCGCCGAAGCGCTGGAAGCCCGCAGCGACATCACCGATGCAAAACTCTGGTTCGACAAGGCGCTGCAAAATGCCCGCAAGGCGCTGGCTTACACGCCGCAGCAATTGCCTGTGCTTTTGAAAGCCGGCGTGGTCGATGCCGGTGCCCAGGGTTTCGTCGATATGCTCGAAGGCATCGATGAATATCTAAAATCCGGCCAATGGGATTTGGCCGATAGCGTGCTGGACAATCGCGCCGACCTGGAAGCCGCGCAAGTCCACGGTGACTTGAGTGACGAAGATCCCGAGCATCGTTTTTGCAGCGAATGTCTGCTGGTCGGTGAGGGCCTGGATCGTGCGAGTTTGCGTGCAGCCGTGACCGATCTGGGGGCCTCTTGCGTTGTCGTTGCCGGTTCACATTCACGATTGCGCTTGCATGCCCATGTCGCCAATCCGAAAGCCCTGTTCGAACTGGCGGCACGCTTTGGCCGTGTGGAGTCGACCAAGGCCGACGACATGCATGCACAGAAACGCAGCACTCAGGGCGCGGGTGGCGTGGTGGTGCTTACCGATAGCGCCGCCGATTTGCCGGACGGCATCGCTGCAAAACTCAACATCCATGTCGTGCCGATGCGATTGAATTTCGGCGACGACGATTATCTCGACAAGATCGGTTTAAGCACGGCCGAGTTTTACCACAAGCTGCGAACAGAAATCGTGCTGCCGAAAACCAGCCAGCCATCGCCGGGGGATTTTCGCCGCCAGTTCGAATTTTTGTTGTCGCATCATCCATCGTTGGTCTATGTTGGTTTGTCACGCGCGGTATCGGGTACTTTGCAGTCAGCGGAAACCGCGGCCCAGCGCGGGCATGCGGAGCGCAGCTTTATTTTCGATACCGCCAACGCCGCCGGTGGCGAAGCCTTGCTGGCGATTGCCGCCGCTGAAGCCGCACAGCGCGGCGAAAGCGCGGAAACGATCATGAGTCTGCTGGAAAAATTGAAACCGCAAACCGAAACCTGGGCGATTGCCCGTGAAATTAGCCATGCAGTAAGAGGCGGGCGCGTGCCGCGCTGGGCAAAGCATTTCGCCGAGTGGCTCGACCTGACGCCGATGGTGAAAGTGACGCCGGAAGGAAAGCTGAAACCGCATAGCGCATTCTTCGGAAAAAAAGATATTCCAAGACGTTTCGCGCAATACGTCGCCAAATCGGTTGATCAAAACAGGCAGTGGCGTTTGATTGTAGGGCATTGCGATGCTGCCGAAGATGGCGAGAAACTGCTGGCCGAGCTTAAAAAACTGATTCCCTGCGAGCAGGCTTGGTGTGTTGAAACAGGTCCTGCCGTCGGAGCGCATGCAGGCCCCGGTGCTTTGGTCATTTCATTGCAGCCGGTGCCATAAGGCATCTTCATGTTCGATATTCCGATTTTAGTGGTGAGCTATTTGCTGGGTTCCATTTCCGGCAGTCTGTTGCTGGGTCGTTTTCGCGGCGTGGATATTCGCCAGCAAGGCAGCGGCAATGCCGGCGGGACCAACGCCTTTCGTACGCAGGGTTTCAAATTCGCATTGGGCGTCGTACTGATCGACATCGGCAAAGGCGCATTGGCCGCTTATCTGGCGCTCCGGTTTTCCTCCTCTTCGTACTTGCACGTGCTGCCCTGTGCGGCGGTGTTGTGTGCAGTGCTTGGCCATGTCTGGCCGATTTTCCACGGCTTTCGTGGTGGCAAAGGAGCCGCAACCTTGGTCGGTGGTTTATTGTTGTTATGGTCGGCAGCCGTGCCGGTTTTGATCGTAGTCTGGTTGCTATGCCTCACATTGACGGGCTATGTCGGCTTGTCGACCGTGTTGGCGGGTTTCAGTTTGCTGGCGTTGGCGTTGATCGGAAAAGCTTCGATGCCAATCCTGGCTTTTTCCACGTTCGCCGCTTTTTTGATGCTGTTTACCCATCGCGGCAACATGCAGCGCCTGATTAAAAAAAATGAATACCGCTTCGAAAAAATCATGCTCTGGCGGCGTGCTTGGCGTTCCTTGTTCGGGAAATCGGTGTGATTGATCGTGCATTGCTCGCGATGTTGTCGGTACAGCCGATCAGCGGCGTGCAATTGGCCGAACGCTTGGACATGACTCGCGGCGCGGTATGGAAACGCGTTCAGCATTTACGCGCTGCCGGCTTTGAAATCGCGACGAAATCCGGCCAGGGTTATTTCCTCAAACATCCGGTTGAATGGCTGGATCAAAAACGCATTTGCGATGCGCTGGACGCCAAGGCGGAAAAACTGCTCGGGGATTTCCGCATTGCCGAACAAATCGATTCCACCAATTCCTGGGCAAAGACCGAAGCCAAACGAAAAGCCGGCATCGATGTTTTTCTCGCCGAACAACAAACGGCCGGACGCGGCCGGCTGGGCCGGCAGTGGGCATCGCCGATGGCGGCCAATATTTACCTGAGTTTGCGTTGCCGTTTCAGCAAGGGACTGCCGGCTTTGTCTGGCTTGAGTCTGGTGGTCGGTATTCTGCTCGCAAAGACTTTGCGAGCGGAGGGTTTTGCCGACATCGGGTTGAAATGGCCCAACGATATTCATGTTCGTGGAAACAAAAAATGCGGCGGCATTTTGATTGAAGTTTCCGGCGAAGCGAACGCGGAAATCAGCGCGGTCATCGGTATCGGTCTGAATGTCAGAATGCCGGTTCATTCGGCAACGAACATCGACCAGGCCTGGACCGATTTGCAGCAGCAGACCAATGTCGGGAATGTATCGCGAAATCAATTGCTGAGCGCCTTGCTCAATGAGCTGCTTCCGGGCTTGCAAGGTTTCGAAGAGCGGGGTCCGGCCGAATTTCTCTCGCGCTGGCCCGAATACGACATCTTGCTTGATCAGCAGGTTGAGTTGCTGGACGGCACGCATCGGCAAATCGGCCGCGTGCTGGGAATCACCGAACAGGGCGCGTTACGCTTGCAGCAGGATGGTGTCGAGCGGCATTATCATTCCGGCGAAATCAGCGTGCGGGCATTGCGGACAACATGAGTCTATTACTGGATTGTGGAAATACCCGTTGCAAAATCACCCGGTTGTTGGCGGACGGATCATTGGCGCCGGTCATTGCGATCGCGCTGGATGCGCCGGATTTTATTTCACGACTGAACGAGCAGCTGGACGGGGAGACTGAAAATAAATCGTGCTATTTCGCCTCGGTCGCCGATGCCGAAACCACGTCGGCCATCGAGTCGGCGTTGATTGCAGCCGGCTTTGCGGTCAATCGGGTAAAAAGCCAATCAGAAGCGCTGGGCATGCGAATTGCCTATCCCAATCCACTGCAATTGGGCGTGGACCGTTTCCTGGCATTGCTGGCTGCGCACCAGCGCAAACAGTCGGTGATGATTGTTTCCGTAGGCAGTGCGTTGACGGTCGATGTTCTTAAAGGCGATGGCCAGCATCATGGCGGAATGATTGCGGCCACCGAAACCATCATCCGGTATGCGATGGAAAACAGGTTTGCCAATTTCCGGAATTTGGCGGGATCGCCGGTCGGGTTCGCAGACAATACCGCCGATGCATTGGCCAGCGGTGCGCGCTACATGGTGTTGGGCATCATCGAAAAAACCTGGCGCGAAGCCAGCCAGTGCCTGAACGAACCAACCCTGCCATTGCTGATTACCGGAGGCGATGCGGAAGCTTTATTGCCGCATTTGCCCGATAATACGGTCCATCAACCAACCTTGGTGCTCGAAGGTTTGGCCTTGTGGGCCAATCACATGGAAAAAATGTAAGCATGCTGCGCAGTATTTTCGTATTCCTGATTTGCCTGCATCTCGGCACCGCGAGTTGGTGGTTGCTTCATCGCGATGCCAGCGCCGGCATTTTGCCGCCGCAGGAAAAAAACACGCTGTCGCTTAATTTATTGAGCGAAGTCGAGCGCTCGCAGCAAGGCGGCCCCGAAGAATTGAATGAAGCTCCGCAAAATCTCAGCGCGACGCCCTTATGCCTGAGCATTGGCGCTTTCGATACCCCGGCCGATTTGCGCGCCGCGATGAACCTGCTCACGCCGATTGCCGGACGAATTCAATTTCGTGAAATGCAGGCTGCGGCACTGCAGGGATACCGGGTATTTTTGCCGGCGGCAAAAAGCCGCGAAGAGGCTTTGCAGTTCGCGCGTCAGTTGGCTGCCAACGGTTTGCGAGATTATTACGTGGTTACCGCCGGTGCGCAGGAAAACACGGTGTCGCTCGGCATTTTCCGTGACTTGAAGAATGCAGAAGCGCGCAAGGATTCCGTCGCCAAATTGGGCTTTAATCCCGTACTCGAGTCGCGTACCGAGCAGGCATCGCAATGGTGGATCGATATCGCCGTGCCGGAGGACTTCAAACTGGAGGCCTTGTTGCCGAATGCGAAATTGAGCGCAAACAAGGTCACTTGCCGGTAATTTCCGCGATAAATGTCCGGAAAACCGCCGTGAATCGTATATTTCAGGTTTTCGATTCCCGCACTTCACGCTAGAATAGCGCCCTGTTGCCGGCATAGCTCAGTTGGTAGAGCAACCGCCTTGTAAGCGGTAGGTCCCCAGTTCGAATCCGGGTGCCGGCACCAAAAAGTGGTACCACCACGCCAAGCCGTGAATCTGACGAAACGAAGTCTGTGTTGTTTGATCGTCGCTCTTGACGATCTACGTCGTGAATTCCCTTTCAAATCGCGCAACAACGCCGCCCCAAAGCGCTTTCTGGTACCCTAGTCGTCCCCGAAAATGCTGGATTATTCATGTCGCAAGTCCGACCGCAAATCGTTCTCATTGGTGCTCCTACCGATATTGGCGCCGGCCATCGAGGTGCCTCGATGGGGCCCGAAGCATTGAGGGTTGCCGGCCTGGAGTCGGCATTGCGAGATCGCGGTTTTGACGTACTCGACCTGGGCAATTTAAGCGGCCCGGTAAATCCTTGGCTTCCGCCGGTTGACGGTTATCGCCATCTGGATGAAGTCGTTACCTGGAATCGCAGCGTGATGACGGCGATGGGTGAAGCGCTCGAAAAAAACCAATTGCCGATTTTGCTCGGCGGCGATCATTGCCTTGGCATCGGCAGCATTACCGCCGTCGCGAATCATTGCCGCGCGAAGGGAAAGAAGCTGCGCGTGATCTGGCTGGATGCGCACGCCGATTTCAACACCCATGAAGTAACGCCTTCCGGAAACGTGCATGGCATGCCGGTGTCTTGCCTTTGCGGTCTCGGCCCTCAGCCATTGACGCATCTGGGCGGTTTCAGCCCGGCGATGAATGCCGAAGATATTCGCCAGATCGGCATTCGTTCGGTTGATGCCGGCGAAAAGAAACTCGTGAAGGAATATAGCCTCGATATCTACGATATGCGTTATATCGATGAAATCGGCATCAAGCGCGCGATGGAAGAGGCGCTGGAAGATATCGACGACAATACCCATGTTCACGTGAGTTTCGACGTCGATTTTCTCGATCCCGCCATCGCTCCCGGTGTCGGCACTACCGTACCCGGCGGTCCGAATTATCGCGAAGCGCAATTGGTAATGGAGATGATTGCCGATACCGGCAAACTCGGTTCGCTGGATATCGTGGAGTTGAATCCCGCTTTCGACGAACATAACAAAACCGCACAATTAGCCGTTGATTTGGTCGAAAGCCTGTTTGGCAAATCCACCCTGATGCGGGATTGATTCAAGACACGCTGCATGCGCCGAGCGACTGAAAACAGCCTGAACGCAGCGCCCGGCATGCTTTCGCAGCTTTTGCGACTCGCTTAAACTAAAATTCCATCACTCGAGGAAATCTTCATGAAGAACACCAAAATTGTCCTGCTTGCTTTGATAGTGGCGCTTACCTTTACGTTGACTGCCTGCAACACCGTGGAAGGTGTCGGCAAGGATGTGAAGAAAGTAGGCGACAAGATTGAAAAAGCCGGTGAAAAAAAGTAAACCACACTATCCGGGCGAATACCGATGACGATTGAAGCCGGCTTTATCAAGCCTGTCGTTGATGCCATTCTGGGCCTTGTAAAGAAAGGCTCGAACGTAAAATTGCAGCACGATGCGGCCAAGGCAATACGGGAAGCGATTCGCGAATTGCTGCTGGCGGACCCCAACGAAAATGCGGTTGAAGCCAAGATCGCGATTGCCAAAGCGGCCGGCCTGATTTCACAGGATGTCTTGCTGGCGGATGAAATGCTGAAGAAAGTAAAATCCAACAAGAAGAAACTGCCGTCGAAAGCGTCCACCAAGAAAGCGGTAAGCAAAACGGCGGTAAAAAAAGAAACGAAAACCCCGGCAAAAAAAGCGGCGAAAAAAACCGCGAAATGAAAAAGGCCGCTCGATGAGCGGCCTTTTTTTATGTGCTGTTAATTGCCGTAAGGGTCGGGCACGAAACCAATCGGGAAGGCTTCCGGACCGCCGCGATCACGACGGCGATAGTCGCGGATAATGCCGCGGTCCACCAATGCTTCGTAGGAATCGTAGAAAATCTTGCTGACCTGGTTAGGATAAGTGCTTTCGCGTTCAAAGGTGGTTTGGCGTGCCGGATCGTAACGGCGCTCACCGTGACCGGTACCGAGTTCCTGGCGGGATTCGGATTCGGCCATCGAGCGCTGCGATTTCATTGCGGGCGAAGGTGCTGAAGCTGCCGCATCGGAAGCCGCGCCAGCCTGATTTCGTTCGCTGGATTTCGAGGCATAGCGGTCATCGCGATAGCCATAATCTTCTTCGTAGTTGTTGTAAGTCTGATAGCGGCGTTCACGGAAAACGGCGACGCCAATCACGCCGACATTGTCCGGACGGCCGGTGCGGGCCGCATAGCTGTCGGGTAAATCGGTAAAGCGGAACTGGGCGACGTCCTGCATGCTTTTGCGCCAGCCGCGAATTTCCATGCGTTGATACGGGGCAAGCACGTAGCCGCTTTGCGAGGCGCTCGCGGTTTGGCCGCTGATCGCGTTGACGCCATCCACCGACAGGACTGCCAGAACGCGTTCGCCGGTCTGGTTTTGCAGAACGACCGAGTAGCGGTGGCCAGGGCGACCGGCAACGTAGGTTTGGCTGCGATCGAAATAGCTTTCCAGCGTGCTATAGCGATCCATGTCGCGGATTTGAACGTCCACCAGATGCTCGTTACCTCGTGAGCAGGCGGGCAGGCTGAACATGGCAGTGACGGCGACCAGGGCGGATAACAGGTGTTTCATGATGGCTCTCCTTTGTTGTGTGCCCTCCTGAACGCACCGGGGTTCAATGTGGGGTTTATGGCTGGACGAGTTAAACTAGGCGGGTTTACTCAAGGTTTATTTAAGTCCCATGCCAATTCGCGTTCTTACTGGAATTACCACTTCGGGCACGCCGCATTTAGGCAATTACGCGGGCGCGATTCGCCCGGCAATTGCGGCCAGCCTGAAACCGGATACGGAAAGCTTCTATTTTCTGGCCGATTACCATTCCCTGATAAAGATCACCGACCCGGTGCGCATCCAACGATCAACGCTGGAAATTGCCGCGACCTGGCTCGCCGCCGGCTTGAATCCCGACAAGGTCTGGTTTTACCGGCAGTCGGATATTCCGCAAATTTCCGAGCTCACCTGGCTGCTGACTTGCGTGGCGGGCAAGGGTCTGCTCAATCGCGCGCATGCCTACAAGGCGGCGGTCGATATCAATACGGCAAAGCAGGAAGACGAAGACGCCGGCATTACGGCAGGCTTGTTCATGTATCCGGTATTGATGGCGGCCGATATCGTTTTGTTTGGTGCGAACAAAGTGCCGGTTGGTCGTGATCAGGTGCAGCATATCGAAATGGCGCGTGATTTTGCCGCGCGTTTCAATCACATCTATGGCGAGCATCTGGTGTTGCCGGAAGCGGTCATCGAGGAATCGGTCGCGACCTTGCCGGGCCTTGACGGCCGCAAGATGAGCAAGAGCTACGACAATACGATTCCCTTGTTCGCCAGCAAGCCGGAATTGAAAAAACTGATTGCCGGTATCGTGACTGATTCCCGCTTGCCTGGTGAACCGAAAGATCCGGATAACTCGCACTTGTTTACCTTGTATCAGGCATTCTCGAGTGCGGAAAAAAGTGCCGCTTTCAGACAGGCATTGCTGGACGGTTTGTCTTGGGGTGATGCCAAGCAGGCACTGCTTGAAACCATCGATACCGAAGTGGCGCCGATGCGCGAAAAATACGAAGCATTGATGGCCAAGCCCGAATTGATCGAGCTTCAACTACAAGCCGGTGCGGAGAAGGCGCGCGCCATCGCGGCGCCGTTGATGAAGGAGCTGCGTTACGCGGTTGGCTTGAGAAATCTTGGCGATTCGGCATCGGCGGCGAAAAAAACAGTCGACAGGAAAGCGCTTCCGGTATTCAAGCAATATCGCGAGAGCGACGGAAAATTCTATTTCAAATTCCTGAATGCCCATGGCGACTTGTTATTGCAAAGTCACGCGTTCGACACGCCGAAAGATGCCGGCAAATATATTGCCGATCTGAAAGCCGGCACGTTTACCGTCGACGATTTGAACGCCATCGTTGGCCCGGGTAAAGAGCTGCAAATCAATGATGTGATTGCAGCGCTGGATGAATTGCGCGCTGCTGCGGAAGAGAAACATTAATGGCAAATCTTGCACTGGTATTGTTCGCACCCTGGTTCGCAATTCTGACCTGGTGTTACTGGAAGTTTCCGAAAACGCATGTCGTCAATTCATCGCGTCGGCGTTTCGACATAATGGCGATCCTGGTTGCGCTGGTCGCCAGCGGATTGGCGATGCGCTGGGCGTATTCATTCGACTGGAAGGATGCCGGCCCGTTATGGCCGCAGGTCGTGGCTACGCTGTCGGCCTACAAGTCTTTTTTGATTGTGATGATCGTGGCGTTCTGGATTCGTTCGAAAAAATTCAAAATCAAGAATTGAATCGTGTTGCAGGAGCGACGGAAGTCGCGACAGGACATGCGATATTGTCGCGACTTCCGTCGCTCCTGCATAAAACCATCAACGCGCACGCTGCAAGTCATCCAGCAATGCACGCAGGAAGCGAGCCGCTTCGCCGCCAGTGCAAGCACGGTGATCGAAAGTTAGCGAAATTGGCATAATGCGATGGGTTTCCACGCCGCCGAGCACAGGCACGAGTTCATGGAACAAACGACCGGCGCCGACGATACACACGCAAGGTGGCGTCACCACCGGGGTTGCGTACTTGCCGGCAAACACGCCGAAATTGGACAGCACGATCGTGAAATCGCGCAACTCTTCCGGTGGAATGGCGCGCGTTTTTACCAACTCGCGAATGCGATTGATGGCTTGACGGGCATCTTGTGCATTCATGTTTTCGCAATTTCGCAAGGCCGGTACGAACAAGCCGTCATCGGTATCGACGGCAATGCCGATGTCGACCCTCGAATGACGACGCAAGCTGCCTTCCTTGCCGTTGAACCAGGAGTTCAATGCAGGCACCGCCTGTGAGGCAACGACCAGGGCGCGAATCAAACGCACGGTAATGTCTTCGCCCGGCGCCCATGAATGGATGTCGGCGTCATCCATCAATGTCGTCGGTACGACTTGGGCATGCGCTTCGCTCATCACGCGAATCATGTTGCGGCGTACGCCGCGAATCGGTTGGTCCACATCCAGCGGTGCATCGGCCTTTTTCACTGCAGGCGTTGAAGATGGCGCACGCAGGGCAGGGGGTGGCGCGTCATTGCCGAACAATGACGCAGTTGCCATTGGTGCAGCTTGTGAACGTACGGCAGCCTGCGGTTTTGCACTGCCATTTGCCGCAGCATTTTTGACATCGCCCATCGTAACGACACCATCGGCCCCGGTTGCATTTACGCGGGCGAGATCAACCCCCAGTTTTTTGGCCAGTGCGCGAACTGCGGGTACGGCCTTGACGCCACCGATTGCCAGTGTCTGTTCGCTGCGAATGGCGTCACTGCTTTGCATCGCGCCGACCACGGTGCCGGCATCGGCAGATTTCGGCACTTCTTCAGTAGGTGCAACGACCGTCGGTGGAATCGCTGAATTCGCTTGTGCGGGTTCTGCGTGTGCGTGCGCGGCAGCGCCATGCTGATGCCCGGTGTCCTGCGCTTCGGCTCGCTGCGGCAGACTCATATCCATTTCGAATTCCACCAGCAAGGCGCCAGTGTTGATCACGTCGCCGGGACCACCGGCGAGCTTCAGGATTTTTCCGGAGACCGGCGACGGCAGTTCAACCACGGCTTTTGCGGTTTCCATCGAAACCAGCGGCTCATCCAGGCGAATCACGTCACCGACTTTTACCATCCATTCGACAATCTCGGCATCCGGCAAGCCTTCGCCGAGATCGGGCAGATAAAA
>CAZPCE010000002.1:0-400 GCA_964584915.1 uncultured Arenimonas sp.
CATTTCGGTGATATCGGCTTCGTCGTTCTGTGTGACATGTGGAATCATGGCCCAGTTGCGGGCGAGATTGGCGCCGGAAATTTTCTTGATGCGCGAAAGCGGCAGCGATTCGATCGCACCGTATTTCGCGAAATCCACTTGCGGCCAGGGAATCAGGTTCAAACCGGAACCACCGCCTGAACTTGCCCCGCCGGAAACCAAAGCGGCTTTGACGAACTGCTGGACATCCGCTTTCGAAATCCGGCCACCGCGTTCGCTGCCTTTGACTTTCGACAAGTCGACACCCAATTCGCGTGCGAACACGCGCACGGAAGGACTGGCATACGGAACGTTTGCGGGCATCAGCGCATCGGCATCAAAACTGACCGGCGGCGTACGCACAGGATTGCCGGCAGGCACT
>CAZPCE010000002.1:410-21304 GCA_964584915.1 uncultured Arenimonas sp.
GGGGGATTGCTTGCGGGCGCTGCGATTGCTTTTGCAACCACGACTTTTTCGACCGGGGCGGCGGCCGGCAAAACCGGCTCCGCTTTTTTCGGCGGGCTGGTTTCCTTTGCAGCAGGGGGTGCTGATGCAGCGGCCTCATCGCCCGCTTCCATCATCACCACGACATCGCCTTCCGAGATTTCATCGCCCAGCTTGACTTTGAGTTCGCGCACGATGCCGGCAAACGGCGCCGGCACTTCCATCGTGGCCTTGTCGGATTCCAGGGTAATCAAGCCCTGGTCTTTTTTGACGGCATCGCCGACTTTTACCAACACTTCAATCACTGGAACATTTTTGTGGCCGCCGATATCGGGGACCCTGGCTTCTTTCAATGCTGACATGCAATCCTCCCGCCGTACTGGCGCAGCCGCTATTGTCGCCTGACGAGGCCTTTGTCGCCAAGCTTTGGGCTAGAAGCAGCCTATCATGGGCTCAGGCTGCCCTCCGGAAACAAAAAAACACCCTCCAACCATAGGCGGGAGGGTGTAACGCCGACACCCGGGGACAGATGTCGAACGATAGGGAAATTGAATTAAGGCGCTTTGGTGTCGAGCAAGTTTATTTTTTCCTTGTTGCTCAGGCGCACGCTGATGCTGCCTTCGATACTGTCCATGTTCCTGACACGAGTACACATGGCCTGCGCCAATGGCTCGAGTTTTTTGGCGCGGGCTTCGACTTTGGTTTCGATTTCCTTGCCCATGTTGTCCATGCGTTTCTCGAAGGCTTTCGCTTTTGCCTCGTCACCGCTGAATGCCAGCGACAATGCCTGCTTCACGGCGGCACCGACGACATCCGGAACGAAATCGGTCACGATGGGTTCGATAATTTTTTCATCGATATCGTCGTTGATCACGAGTTCCGGATTCTTGTCGATAGATTTGCGCAGCGCGACTTGCGCGTTCTGCAGTTTCCTTATGGTCGGATTGTTTTGCTCGCCATTCAGGCCGCGCGAAACTTCAATCAGGGCCGTAAAGGCAATATCAATCGCTTCGGTGGTAACTTGCTTGACTTGCGGAATCAGCAGGCGCATTTCGCTTTCGAATTCGGCTACGCGCTCCTTGTCGGCACTGCTCAGGCTCAACTCCTTGCCATCGACGACCATGCGACCGTCCTGAATCATGATGCGCTTGCCGGGCGCGGCATCTTTCGAAAAGATCAACGTACGGCCTTGCTGCGAAAAGGTGTAATCGCTTTCAAAATTGCACTGGAGCGATTCTGCATGTGCCGTAAAGGCAGCGCCAAAACTCAATGCTGCGGCAAGAATTAGACGTTTCATGCTGACCCCTTTTGTTAAGACATGGCCAGCTTATGTTTTCGACAATTTCTTCACATGTGCCTTTGGAAGCAATGACTTTCGTCATGGTTCATGAACCGGCGAAAATAGTTCACGTTCGCTTGACGTGCAGCTCACAATGAATTCATTTACGTTTTGCGACTCTGTTATTGCCGGTATGTTCCGGCATGAAAATTTACGGAGTATTCCCCCATGCCCCGCATTTCCAATTTAGGTCTTGCTCTCGGTTTAGCATTTTTGGCATCGAATGCACATGCAGAAAACATCACCGCAACACTGGGTTACCAGAACGTGAACCCGAAATCCAATAACGGCACACTTGCCGGCGCAGAGGCCAGCGTGGACGATGACTGGGCCCTTACCGGCAGCGTCGCCTATCATTTCTCCGACAACTGGTCGGCTGAATTGTGGACAGGCCTTGAAAAATATGAACACGACGTATCCTTGGCAGGATTGGGTACTGTCGGCACCGTGAAACACCGACCCACCACGCTCGGCGTCAATTACCATTTCATGAAAGACGGCAAGTTCAGGCCATTCGTCGGAATCGGTTACGGCTGGGTCAACGTCAGCGACGAGAAATCCAGCGGCGCACTTGCGGGTACGGTGTTGCGTGCCGATAACAGTAGCGGACTCACGGCGAACGCCGGTGCGGATTATTACTTCAGCGACAAGTTCTTTCTTCGCGGAGATATCCGTTACCTGAACTTCGACACTGACGTTACCGTGAATGGCGGAGCCGTAGGCACCGCCAATGTTGACCCGCTCATTTACGGCATCAGCGCTGGCGTTTCGTTCTAGACAAAGCTTGATAGTCGCTTGCAAAGAGATAGTTGATTGAAAAAAAGGGTGTTTCTGCACCCTTTTTTTCATTTGCAGATGGCTTTCGCTTATCCTTGGGCATTGCGTAAAGAGCCTGCCGAATGAATTTTCTCCGTTCAAGACCCTATCTGCCCATTTTTCTGCTGGCGCTGGTGCTGGGCTTTTCATTCATGGGCAGCCGCAGCCTGTTTGAACCCGACGAAGGCCGCTATACCAATGTCGCCTTGATGATCGCAGATACCGACGAATGGATTTCGCTGCACCGGCATCCGGACTCACTGCACTTTACCAAGCCGCCTTTGACCTACTGGGCCATTGCCGCGAGCGTGAAGACTTTCGGTTTCAATACCTGGGCAGCACGGCTGCCTATCGCGCTTGCCTATCTATTCAGCGTCTTGATGATTTACCAACTCGGCAAGGTTTTCACACGCGAAAAACCATGGCTGCCTGCACTGATATTCGCCACCAGTCCGTTTCCGTTTTTTGCCAACAACTACATCAGTACCGATTTCATTCTGGCGGCATGCGAAACCCTGGCGCTTTTATGTTTTACGCAATATGCCTTTCTGAAGAAATCGAAATTCTGGATGGATGCCATGTGGGCGGGATTCGGGCTCGCCTTTCTTGCGAAGGGTCCGCCTGGGCTGTTGCCGCTGTTGGCCGTCATCGTTTTTCTCTGGCAACAGAAAGACCTGAAATCCCTTTTCAGGCCAATCGGTTTCATTGCTTTCGGCATTATCGGCTTGGCCTGGTATGGCATCGTCATCCAACGGCATCCCGGGCTGCTGGATTACTTCATAGGCCACGAAGTCGTTGCACGCGTTGCCGACAAGGGCATGCAACGCAATCCAGAATGGTACGGCCCGCTGATAGTCTACTTGCCGGTATTGTTGCTTGGCGCGCTTCCGTGGCTGGCCATCGCGGGCAAAAACCTGTATGCGAACCTGAGGCCCTGGGCAAAGCATACGCCGGAGCAGCGCTTTCTCTGGTTATGGTTCCTGCTTCCGTTAGTCGTGTTTTGTCTTTCGCGCTCGCGCATGCTTCTCTACATCCTGCCTTTGTTCACGCCCTTCGCCCTGCTACTAGGCAATGCACTGAGCACGTTCGAATTGACGAAGAAAAAGCGGACGTGGCTTGCTTTGCTCATCCTCACGCTGCTCGGTCTTCACGGACTATTGGCCACCTACAACAACAGCAAGGACCCGGAAGTATTCGCGCAGAAATTACTCGTGATTACAAAGGAAAAACCACGCGAAATAATTTTCGTCGAGGACATGGCCCGTTATGGATTGCATCTTTATCTTGGATCGAAAATCAACAAAGTCAGCTTCAAGCCGCAGCCAAAGAGTATTTCAGACAGCCAATTCGACATGCCGCTTGGGCAGGCACTTGAACAGAAACCCGGCAAGCGGATATTCGTATTCAAGCGCGAGAACGAAAAGTATTTCAAGAGTGCCTTGCAGGAAAAAGGCATCAGCCCGATTTATCTGGGAGTGATTGCCGACAGTAGGAATAAACCAGACCAGGATCGTCTGATCTATACAATACCCGGCGAGTTCTAGCGTTGTCGAATCGGGTAGCCGGACAATAAAAAAGACCGCAAGCGGTCTTTTTTATTTTTTGCGAAACCCCGAATCATCTTGATTGCGGCTGGCGCTCCGCACGCATCGCCATGCGCGCAATCCGCATTTCCTCGCGCGTGATCTTGCCGTCGTTGTTGCCGTCGATGATGTCGAAGTTTTCCAGCAGCTTCGGCATTTCATTGCCAATTTCGGCCCGTGTCAGCGCCTGGTCCTTGTTCGCGTCGAGGCGTTGCAGTTTTTCCCGGCCGGCCTGCATTTTTTCGCGGACTTGCGACCGGCGTTGCTGGCGTTGTTGTTTCTTTTGTTCGTGCGCCTGCTTCAGTTCGTCCTGTGACAAGCCACCGTCATGATTCAGGTCTGCTTTATCAAAACGTTCGCGGTGTTTCGGATTGTTCTGAAGCTCGGCATAACTGAGCTTGCCGTCACGGTTCGTATCAATCGTCTGGAAACGTTCCTGTGCCTTGGCTTGCATGTTGGCGCGGCGATCATTCGACTGGCTTTGGGCCGTCGCGAACAGGCTGACGGTCATCAAGCCTAGCGCGATAAGGGGAATTGCTTTTTTCATGTTGCTTCTCGCTGTTTGTCCTGGGAGTGCTGGTTAAAACGCAGCACTTCCGGCGTGGTTGACAGATAACCTGGCCAGATCGGCTTTTTACTTCCTGCCAAAAGCTTTCATCAACAGAATTACGCCCAGGCCCCATGCACCGTTAAGCAGAAATGCACCAATCCACATTTTTGGATCCCAGTTGGCCGCAAATGCCATCCCCTTCATCGGGTACACAATCAAAAGCGCAACAATACTCGGCAACAAAGCTCCCAACACGATGGCAAGCAGCCATTGGCGCGAGTTACTCTGCTTTTTGATCATCGCCCATAAGGCAACGCCCCACACCCCGCCCCAAAATGCCAGCGAAATGACGGCAGGTACATGCAAAGGCTGGGTTGCTGTCATGTCCCATGCTGGCTTGGGAACTTTGCCGGCGAGATAAAGCAAATGAAACAGCCCCTGATGAAACAGCAGAGTGGAGATAAAACCGGCAATAAATGATCTGAAAATCCACATAACTCTCTCCCGGAAAATGGCGAACTACGGATGCTCGGCTTCTACATGCGTTTTTTCTTTACTGATCAGATACAAGCCACTTGCCACAATAACAAGCGCTCCCAGCAATGCAATAGAGTCGGGCAAGGTTCGCCAAAGCAACCAGTCCAGGCCAAGACCCAAAGCCAGTGCACTGTATTCGAAAGGTGCGATAACCGATGCTTCGCCCTTCTGGAAAGCCGCCGTGATGGCCACCTGCCCGAAGAAACCGGTAATGCCCACGCCAGCCAGAACCAGAAAATGCCTGTGCTCGATCGGCTGCCAATTCGGTACCGCCAAACACCCGGCACCGATCGCGATCATGGTCATGGCCCAAAACACCATGCTGTCGGAAGAGTCGGTTCTGCTGATGATGCGAACACTGATCGCGGATACCGAATAGCAAACCGCCGCCGCCAACACGGCAAGACTGCCGAGAGATACCAGATTCTCCGTACCCGGCCGCAACACGATCAAGACGCCCAGCAAACCGACGAAAATGGCGACCCAGCGGGCAGCGCCCACTGTCTCCTTCAACAAGGGAACCGACAAGGCCGTGATCAACAACGGGGCAATGAAGAAAAGCGAATACGCTTCTGAAAGGGGCAATGATCTCAACCCGTAGGTGAACAGCGCGAGCATGCTTATCCCGAGTACGCCGCGCAGCAAATGCAGCGACCAGCGGATTTTCAGCAGGCTGCCTGCACTTCCGCGCAGGGAAATATAGACGACGACAAACGGCAAAGACGCGATCGCGCGCATCGCCGTAACCTGCAGCGCAGGATAATGCGGCGACAGAAGTTTCAGGCCCGCGTCCATCAGCGAAAACAGGCAAACCGCCACCAGCATCGCGGTAATGCCGCGTATCGAAGAATTTTTATTCTGCATGAAACAACACCCCGGTCATGCATTTATTGTTGCATGGAATGTCCGTTTTAACCCGAAATGAAAACGGCAGCCTCTCGGCTGCCGTTTGGTTCCTTCCATGGAGAGAGTAAAAGTATCAGTCGCCGACGAAGCGCGTACCGATGATGACGCTGGCATCGGTGACGTGCCTGGTGCTGCCGATCAGGCCGATAGTGATGATGGTGTCTTTCTTGAAGAATTTGGTGGCCTGTGCTTCGCTTAAACCATAGCTTTCTATCAATGCACGCTTCGAGATCAAACCACCGTTGCAAACGCGGGTGTCGTTGTCGTTATAAACCTGAAAATCACCTGGTTGCAAACCACGCGTGTCCGATATCGAACCGAGTGCGGTTTCAATCACGCCGCCGTAAGGAAGACCGGTGTTTGGATCGAGTAAGGTAGGGTCCGCCAAAACTTCATTTTCGATTCTGTAAGTCGCCGAGAATGTCGAACGCGCACTGGGTTGATACACGCCGGTGCTATTACCATAGATAAGGCTGGCGAAAGGCGTTTGCCAATGGCAAAGCAGGGTCTTGACTGTTTTACCGGGAACCAGCACATGTCCCATGTCGGGAAAATTCACCGAGACAAAGCCGTTAACATCAGGAACGACGCAATGGTCATTGGGTCCAAGCGGGAATGCCGGATCAGGCGTGCAATCGGGAGCAATTTGCAGGACACCCGATTGAACGGTTCCAGCAAAGATGACGTTCCGGCCAAATGAATTGGCGTCGCCCACATCATCGTCGGTGTAGGCGGCCTTGGTGCTGGCGGCTTGCTGTTTGGCTGGCGATGCTCTTTCGATCAGGCCGTCACCGCGCAAATAATTGCGGGTTTCCTGCTTGAGGGTTAACTGGAGTTGTTTATACGCAGGGCTCGGCTGTTTGATTGGCGCGCGATTGGCGGCAATGGCAGCGGTAACACTGAATGCAAGAAGTGACAGAACAACGATACTTTTTTTCACAACAAAGCTCCTAATGGTATTCCGGGGAGACACCCTGACTTTCAAGAGACGTGCCTAAAGTAATGGGTGGGCATGTATCAGTACGCGATAGCCGGAAAAAACCGGACAGGCTTCACATTTATTTCGTCTTCTTAATGAAAATAGCCCGCAATTAATGCAAGTTCATCCCCTCGTTGATTATTTTTGACGTACGATCTTTGTTGAACATTGACAATTGTTATTTCCGCTTAACAAAACCTCCCCCATGACTTCAAAATCCCTGGAACAGTGGAAAGCCTCCGGCCATTATTTCCAATGGCAGAAACATTCAATTTTTTACCGCGACCAGGGCAAGGGCGATGCGTTGCTCTGCATACACGGCTTCCCGACGGCGTCGTTCGACTGGCAAAGAATGTGGCCATCGCTGGCAAAACATTTCCGCGTGATCAGCCTGGACCTGCTGGGCTTCGGCTTTTCGGACAAACCCCGCCGGCACGCCTATTCGATATTGGAACAGGCCGATATTATCGATGCCCTGCTCGCATCGCTGAATATCAGGCAAGCCCATTTACTGGCGCATGATTTGGGCGACAGCGTTGCACAGGAGGTTTTGGCGCGGCAGGAAAGTTCGGTCACCGCACGTTTTTTCGACCTACGATCCCTTTGTTTTTTGAACGGCGGCCTGTTTCCCGAAGCGCACCGTCCACGGTGGGTGCAAACCCTGCTGCGCGGACCACTGGGCCCGTTCCTGGTATACGGATTGAACGAAAAAAAATTCAATCACAGTTTTTCCGAAGTATTCGGCAAAGACACCCGGCCGAGTGCCGCAGACCTGTCCGATTTCTGGCATTTGATCGCCCTGCAGAAAGGCGAGAAACTCGCGCACCGTTTACTGCAATACATTCCCGAACGCCGCAAGCACCGCAACCGCTGGCTAAAAGCAATGCAGGAAACGCGCATACCGATGCGCCTCATCAACGGGCTGGACGACCCCGTCTCTGGAAGGCACGCGCTGGAGCGCTATAAAGAGCTGATTCCGAACGCCGATGTCGTCGGACTGGAAAGCATCGGGCACTACCCGCAAGTCGAAGCACCCGGCGCGGTATTGAGCGCATTTCTGGATTTCCACAAGAAAATCCCGTGAAAAAATCGAACTTGCCGGAAAAGATTTGCGTTGTTTGCCAACGGCCGTTCCGTTGGCGCAAGAAATGGCAGAATGTCTGGGAACAGGTGAAGTATTGTTCCGATGCCTGTCGCAAAGGCACGCCACGCATGGGTAATGCAAAGTAAACCGGATGTCACAACGCAAGATTGTCCACATCGATATGGATGCGTTTTACGCTTCCGTTGAACAACGCGACGACGCGAGTCTGCGCGGAAAGCCGGTCGTGGTTGCCTGGCGTGGTGCCCGCTCGGTCGTCTGCGCGGCTTCCTATGAAGCGAGAAAATTCGGCATCCGTTCCGCCATGCCGGCAATACGTGCAGAACGACTGTGCCCGGATGCCGTTTTCGTGCCGCCGGATTTCGTCCGTTACAAAGCCGTTTCAAAACACGTGCGCGAAATATTTTCGCGCCATACCGATTTGATGGAGCCCTTGTCGCTCGATGAAGCCTATCTCGACGTGACTGAAAACAAACTTGCTTTGGCATCGGCCACCGAAGTCGCTTTGCAAATTCGACAGGCAATTTTCGAGGAAACCAGGCTTACCGCCTCGGCCGGCATCGCACCGAATAAATTTCTGGCGAAGATCGCCTCCGACTGGAACAAACCGAACGGCCAATACGTGATCAAGCCTGCGGCCGTGTTCGATTTCCTGACACCGCTGCCGGTGGGCAGATTGCCCGGCGTGGGCAAGGTGATGGAAGCCAGACTGGCAGGGCTCGATATCAAAACCGTCGGCGACATCCGTCTGCACACGGTGCAAAGTCTTGAACACCGGTTTGGCCGATGGGGCTTTCGCCTGCATGAGCTATCGATGGGAATCGACAACAACGCGGTGGTCTCCGAGCGACCTACGCAACAAATTTCGAGCGAAGATACTTTCCAGGAAGATTTGTTGCTGGCCGACATTGCACCGCATCTTATGCGGCTTGCGGAAAAAACCTGGGCAGCCTACATGCGCGAAGAGCAAAGATCGGCGCGTACCGTCGTGCTGAAATTGAAGACTGCCGACTTTCAAACTCTGACCCGTAGCTACACGCCGGACGCACCGACCGAAAGCCTTCAGGATTTCCAGGCGATCGCCATGCAACTGTGCGAGCGGATCAATCTTCCTGCCGACACGCGCTATCGACTGGTCGGCATCGGCCTGGCGAATTTCATCGACAGCAGCCAGATTCGATCGCAGCAAGGACTGTTTAGCTGACGCAGCGGCATTCATCGCTTAAAATACGCAAAATTCCAGGAGTTCCCCCCATGCCCTCTTTCGACATCGTTTCCGAAATCGACAAACACGAATTTACCAACGCGCTCGACACCGCGAACAGGGAGCTTGGCACCCGGTTCGACTTCAAGGGCAGCGACGCCAAATTCGACGTCGACGGTTTCGTGATCACCCAGCGGGCGCCGAGCGATTTCCAGCTGAAACAAATGCTGGATATCTTGCGGGCAAGATTAATCGCACGCGGCATCGATATCCGCTGCATGGAAGTCGGCGACCCGGAAATCAATCTGGCCGAAGCGCGTCAGAAGGTGACGATCAAGCAGGGAATCGAACAAAAGGTCGCGAAAAAAATCGTCGGCATCATCAAGGACGCAAAGCTCAAGGTCGAAGCGCAAATCAACGGCGAAAAACTTCGGGTGTCCGCAAAGAAGCGCGATGACTTGCAGGACGTGATGGCATTGCTGAAAAAATCCGATATCGAACTGCCACTGCAATTCGAAAATTTCCGGGATTGAGCAAGTCGGGCCAAGGCCCGACCCACGATTATTTATTGTTTTGCATCGCTTTCACGACACGCGAATCCTGCTGGTTTTCCTTTAGCCATGTCATCGAACGATGCACGCGGGCATAACCGCTCGGATGGTCGTAAAACAGAATTTCTTCGAGATCGCCGGGGCGGATTTTCCGATAAGTCGACAGGCGCATGGCGGCCGTCGCAAAACCGTGCGGCTCGCCGGCAACGGCCAAGCCGAATGCGTCCGCTTCGGCTTCGGCCTGACGCACGATACTGTTATTGACCGGCGTCATCAAGGTCATGAATACAGTCAGTAATGCCATCGCCAGCGGCAGACCGGCGACATCGCCGCGATCACCGACACCCCAACGGCTACCGTAACGTTTGACCAATCCGTCAAAAGTCAGGTGCACGAACAGGAAACCGAAGGTCAACACCAAGCTGATGTAAACCACCAGGCGAAGCGAGTGGTTTAAAACATAGTGCCCCATTTCATGGCCCATGACAGCGCGGATTTCTTCGGGTGAAGTGCGGTTGAGCAGATTGTCGTTCAGTGAGATACGCGTAGTTCCCATCATGCCCGAGACATTCGCACTGATGCGCGTCGTTTGCCTGGAGGCATCGAACACGTAAATATCGTCTGCCGGAATCTGGCTGGCACGAGCCATCGACAGCAGGCTTTCACGCAACTCCCCTTCCGGCAAGGATTTGTATTCGTTGAACATCGGCGAAATGAAAACAGGAGATATCATCGCGACAAAAATAATGAGGACAAAGGAAATCGCGCCAGTCCAGGCCCACCAGCTTTTACCGACACGCCTGACGGCGGCGTAGATGATGGCCAGCACCGGTGCCGCGAACAGCAGGCTCAAGCCAAGACCCATCAAGGTCTCGGTGAACCAGCCCATGAAGTTTTGTGTCGCGAGGCCATAGGCATGTTCGCGGAAAAAACCCATGTAGATATTCCAAGGCAATGTCAGCACGAACATCACGAGCAAATACATCAGGACGTAAATGCAGGTATAGAGCCAGGGCCTGTGGCTTATGCTTTTCGCCGCATCACGCATGCGCCGAGAAACGCCGCTGAAAAGCAAAAACGCCGCGATCGCAACCAGAAGCAATGTGTCGGCTAAATCAAGATAATAGCCATTTTCAAAATAGGCATCGGACTTTGCCCTCTGCGCGTCATTCAGCACATTCAGATAGGCATCGGTCGCCTTGTCGACATTGAAATCCGGGCCGGGCCGGGCCGCATCGGGAATAATCAGGCCGGGAGGCAATTCGCGATCCGCACTAGCCGTTGACACGGAATCGGCTGCCATTGCCGCCGTATTCAGGCAAAACAGCAGCAATAAACCAGACAGACCCGAACGAAAAAAATTGCCCATAAACTCCCCCGATTAATCGTCCGATGACAACAGTTTCAAGCCCGGGACGCCATGGGCCAAAAGACAGGGGTCAATCGATGCCTGCCTTGAGTCGCTCTATCGTCTGCTGTTTTTCCTGCCAGACCTTGTTTAGCCAGGCGTGAAAATGGATTCGGAAAGTATTGTCATTCGCATAGTCCCCGACCAGATCCGGCGTGATCTCGCGTTCCACGATATCGACATGCACCTCGCGAATCCTGCCGGCGAACAGATCCACCAGCGTCGGCCTGGCACCGGAATAGACGATCGTGACATCCACGATGGATTTCATGCTCTCGCCCATCGCATCGAGCACAAAGGCAATGCCGCCGGCTTTTACTTTCAAGAGGTCCTTGAACGGCGAGTTTTGCCGCTCGTGCTTGGCCGGGGTAAAGCGGGTGCCTTCGACAAAATTCATCACCGATACCGGATGGAATTTGAAACGCTCGCAGGCTTTTCGGGTGGCTTCGATGTCCTTGCCCTTGAGGTGAGGATTTTTTTTCAGCTTGGTCTTCGAGTAGCGCTGCATGAAAGGAAAATCCAGCGCCCACCAGGCCAGCCCCAAAAACGGAACCCAGATCAATTCGCCTTTCAGGAAAAATTTCAGGAACGGAATCCGCCGGTTGAATATTTTCTGCAGAACGGGAATGTCGACCCAGCTTTGGTGGTTGCTGATCACCAGATACCAGCCTTCGTATTTGAGCGATTCCATGCCGGTGACGACAAATTTGGTCGGCGTAACGATGTCGATCAGCCAGCTATTGAAGGCGACCCAGCTTTCGGCGATTTTTATCAAGAACCAGGAGAGCCATTCGCGTGTCGCCTTGAACGGCAGCAACCATTTGAGCAGCGCCATCAGAAACAGGAACGATGTATGCAGCAAAGTGCTCAGCATGACCAGCCCGATGGCAATGAATCCAAACGGCAGTGAGAGAAATTTCATCGCTATTCCTTTACAAACAACTTTGCCTGGTCCCGCGCGTCCAGCAACCGGTATTCACCGATCGGTAGCGGGCCGAGGTTCAGACTGCCGATTTCGCTTCGATGGAGATTCACCACGTGGTTACCGACTGCGGCGAACATGCGGCGGATTTGATGGTACCGGCCTTCGATGATCGTCAACCGCACGCGCAACTCCGAAACAGGCTGCAAGACGGCGGGCGCAAGAGGTGAATTTTCCGATTCGAGCATCATGTCGCCGCTGGCAAACAATGCGACTTCGTCGCCGCGCAACGGACTCGCCAATTCGGCCTCATAGACTTTTGGTAATTTGTTTTTCGGCGAAATAATACGATGCAGCAAATCGCCGTCATCGGTCATCAGCAACAAACCGGTCGTTTCCTTGTCCAGACGGCCGATAGGGGCCAATACCGGTTTGCGGATCCGAAAACGGTCCGGCAGCAAATCATAGACAAGTCGCCCCTTGTCCTTCGTCGAACAGGTGTAACCGGCTGGCTTGTGCAGCATCAAAATCATGCCGGATTCCGGATCGAGCGGCGCTTCATCCACGCGAATATTGTCGTGCGTCGTCACGTCGTCTGCGTACAGCACTTCGCCGGCGGCATCGGTTATGCGACCTTCGCGGAACATCAGCGATACTTCCTTGCGGCTGCCGTAACCCAGATTGGAAATGTGTTTAACTAATTTCATCGTTTTCCATAGTCTTTACTTTATCGCTTCGAACACTTTAAAACCGTTTTTCATCGCAAGCGCATTGCATTTCGAAAAGTTATTCTTGAGCGTCTCTTCGTAGGGAAGATGCCGGTTGGCGACCATGTAGAAACGTCCACCCGGCTTCAAGGCTCTCGCCGCCGATGCGATGAATGCCTGCCCGAGTGTTTGCAACTCGTCATGCCCCTGATGAAACGGCGGATTGCTGATCACGAAATCGTAAGGGCCCTGAATTCCCTCGGCTACGTCATGCCAGCGGTAGTCCAGCCGGACATTTTTTTCGAAGCCGGCCAGGTTCAATTTTGCGCATTCCAATGCGCGCGCTTCGGCTTCGAATACATCCATCGATTTGACGTTTTCGCATTGTCGCAAGACCGACTGCGCCAGAAAGCCGAATCCTGCGCCCAACTCGGCGCCGCTGCCCGACAGGTCTTTGGGCAGGTATTCGGTCAACAACCGGGAAGCGTCGTCGATCCGGTTCCAGGCGAATATGCCCGGTCGTGAAACAAAGCCGGTCGTTTCGATGATGTGCGGCACATCGAGCTGCGCCCAAGATTGCATCAGGTCCTCGTCGACATCTTTTTTTGCTGTCCAAAAGACCCGGCATTTATTTTTGCTGAGCGACTGAAGATTCGGCGCCAGTGCACGAAGATCTTTTTCGCCGGATTTTGCGCCCTCGCTGTTTTCCATGCTGACCACGACAAGCCCGTCTTCATGGGCGTGCTGCAGCGCGCGGACAAATAATGCCCGTGCTTCATCTCGCTGGGGTGGCGGCAAGACCATCACGACCGGATAATTCTTGTCGATATCTTCCGGCAATGACCAACCTGCCCGCATTAATTCGTCGGCATAGGGCTTGAAGCTTTGCTGGCATTCCACCTGTTCCGGCCGTATCTCGACAGGAATCGGCCCGGAACGGGCACGCAAGAAAAGGTAGGAATCGCTCCATGCTATCGCACCGGTCAGGAACGGGTGCCATAAAGCGGTGAACGCAGCATTGCCGGTAGTCATGCCGGCAATTTTACCGTGATTGGCACGCTATCGATGCCTGGATTGGCCAATTTATTGCGGTTTCGCGTTTAATAATGCAGTTCGATAGGCTTAAAATCGGCCCTGCGCCCCCAAGGAGATACCCATGCGTCTCAGCCCCATGCTCATCAGTAGTGCATTATTCGTAGTCTTGCTTTCAGCCTGCAACAAACAGGAGCCCGCTCCCGCCAGCGTGACGGCGACAGAGCCAACAGCACCGGTAGCGAACGCGGAACCGGCTGCAGCGACGGAAACCCAGATAACTCCCAGCGCCGAAACCGTTCCGGCAAATACCGATTTCAGTGTGGAAAGCGTGCCGATAACGACAGTCAGCCTGCCACCGTTTCCCTTCTTCAAGGCACCGGATGGATTGGTCAATAACTACGATGACAAAGACAGCATGATCGGCTTTGATCGTCATTTTTTCCTCGCCGGCGACAAACTGGTTCCGGTGGAGGGCAAGCTCTATAACAATTTCATGAACCTCACCAACCCGGATAGTGGACGTAAATATTCCGAACTGGAATTCCACCGCAACTATGAAAATGCCATTACGGCGCTCGGCGGCAAGAAAATCAGTACCAGCCAATTTACGCGCAAAATTCTGGACGAAGCAGGCGGCCTGGCTGCGGTAGAAAAATATTGGCGCAGCGTGGCGCCAACTTCAGGCTATGAGCATTACAGCTATCTGATTCGCACTGCGGACAAGGAATACTGGATTCATATCGCTACCGGAGCCCTCCCTCCCCATGGCTACGTGACCGTACTTGAGAAAGAGGGAATGAAACAATCGGTCGGCTTTCTCGATGCGAGCGCGATGAAAAAAGCACTGGATGCAGACGGCCATGTTGCCTTGTACATCAATTTCGATATCGACAAGGCATCTTTAAGACCCGACAGCCAGCCGGTGATTGATGAAATCAACAAGCTGCTGACTGCCGATGCAACGCTGAAACTTTCCATCGAAGGCCACACCGACAGTACCGGCGGCGCGGATCACAACCGCCAGCTTTCAACTGCAAGGGCACGTACGGTCTTGGGTGCATTGGTTGGACTGGGCATTGATCCCGCCCGTCTAAGCTCCAAAGGTTTCGGGCCGGACAAACCGGTTGCCGACAATTCCAGTGATGCCGGCCGCGCCAAGAACCGTCGCGTCGAACTGGTCAAGATGTAACGGGTTCATCCTTTTCCATATTAAAAAACGCCGCGAACTGCGGCGTTTTTTGTTGCTGAATATCCATACATATAACCAGCTGAACGCTGAACGATGAATCCCCGACGGTAAACTTTTATTTATGCACATCGTTCTTTCCAGCGTGTCACTAATAAAGGAAAACACAATGCGAAAACTGATGATTGCAACAATGACGCTCTGCCTGGGTTTTGCCGCAACTGCTGATGCCGCCCGCCATGACTATCCAGTCCGTCTGGGCAGCACGCGGTTGAGCCATTCCGAAAATGATCGTGATGTTCTGCGTTTGCGAAGTTGCCGCAACAGCGTGCATGCCATTCAACTGAGAACCAGCCGGGGTCGCGTTGAAATCGAAAAATTATGGGTTCGCTACGGCAACGGTGAGCGCGACTACCTCAATGTCCGCGACCGGATTTCGAAAGGCGGTTCGACGCGCTGGATAGACCTGCGCGGCGGAAACCGCTGTATTTCCGAAATCGGCATTATCGGCGACACCGAACGCAGCCGCGACCAAGCTCGCGTGGATATCTGGGCAAGGTAACTTCCGCACAAGTTTTCACGCTGCACGATTGAAAGCCCTCCCGCACCGGGAGGGCTTTTGTTTTGCATTCATTAAGTCTTTGCATCGCTTTCGGCTTAACCACGCTTTATGCTTGGTATTTCCTGCTCCCGGAGAATACGGATGCGTCGCCCGCTATGCATTGCAATTTTCATGATGAGCCTTGGGTGTTGCGTAGATGCAAATTCCGAAGCACCGCCCCGCTTTCCGGCACAGGCCGTTTGGCATCAAGACATCAGCCTGGCGCCGGTGCATCCGCAGTCCTCTTCCATGATCACCAGCCTTGCCAATCTTGGCGGCTTTGGTTTCGGTCGCATGCAAATCGATTTCGGAATGCGGATTGTTCGTGCCGCACCGGGTTCGCCAACACGCACCATCGTCGGATTCCCGACAGTGGGCGAATACTACGCTCCCGACTGCGAGCCAATTGGAACCGCAATGCCGGTGCCCGCCAATGCGATGATTGAAGCCTCGAGCAACCTGACTTGCGACAACAATAACGAGGATTGCCACTTGCTGGTCGTGCAAGACAATGTGTTGTACGAAGCATACCGCGCGAATGCATCGGGCGGCAGCGGCCTGCAAGCACAATGCCTTGCCATATGGAAACTCGACCGCGTTTATCAGGCCAACAACCGCGGCGAGCATTGCACCAGTGCCGATGCCGCAGGCTTTCCCATTGCGCCGCTTTTATTCAATGCCGATGAAGTCTATGCGGCGACCCAAATCAGCAATGGTGATCTGGGGCATGCGATTCGTTTCATCTTGCCCAATCCACGCATGGCATCGAATGATCCGCCGCCAAACAGCACCAAACGCATTCCGCTTTACGTAAGGCCGGGCAGTCACGCCGGCGGTCCCACCGGTCCGACCACGACGGTTCCCTATGGCTCACGCCTGCGTTTGCGTTCCGACTTTCCGGTGAATCTGTACAACCCGGCGGCACAGGTTATCCTGCGCACGATGCAGCGCTATGGCATCGTACTGTCCGACGGCGGAAACATCGCGCTCACTGCGGAAGACGACGTTTATACGACTCACAAATGGGCCGAACTCAATATCGGTTCACGCGTATTCGACCAATCCGTTCCCGGCACGCCTGTTCGCGTTCAGGATTTTTTGGTACTCGATACCGGCGACCGCATCGTCGAAACCTACGATTGCGTTAGAAATGCGGAGCCCCCCTTGGTCATTCCAAAAACCCTCGATGCCCGTATCATCCAACCCCGTCGTATCGGACCAAAAACGGTAACCCTCGCATGGCAGGACGGCACGGCGAAAGTCGATATCTATCGCGACGGCAGCTTGCGCGCGACTGTCGACAACATTGGCAGCTACTCCGAAAAACTGGGCAACAATCCCCGGCCCAGCTACATCGTTTGCAATGCCAACACCACGCAATGCTCCTCTGCCGCCATTGCATTGCCCGTTGGAAACATCGACCCGCCGCGGCCCAGACCGCAATGAGTTTCGCGTGATCGCCTGAATGGCCACGACCAATCACATAATTGTTTTTATTCGTTTTTAATACTAGGCTGGGAATGATTTTTAGCAGGATGTACTTCCATGAAGTTACTGCATGCCGTTCCCAAATCATTTGCCATTTCGGCATTGTCGTTCATCGCTGTCTATTCTTCATGGCTTGCATTGAATGCTCAGACGACATCGCCTTACGAGCCGAACACACCGCCACCGGCGGCACCGACGCGTGGCGTTGATGGCTGGGTATACGACCAGTATCCGAATTTCGTTCCGATCCAACGCCTGATCAAACCGGCAAAAGGCGAATTGCCACCGCAGTATCGGGTTTCGCCCGTTTCGCCATTTTTGCCAAACTGCGAGGGCGCCGGTCAAACCGGCACGGCTTATCTAAATGCCGAGGTCGAGCCGTCAGTTGCGGTCAATCCATCCAATACAGATAATTTAATCGGCGCGTGGCAGCAGGACCGCTGGTCGAACGGTGCCGCGCGTGGCCTGTCTTCCGGCATTTCACTCGATGGTGGCAAAACCTGGACGCAACATCTGATTCCATTTTCGCGCTGTAGTGGAGGCACCCGGTTCAACGGTGGAAATTACGAACGCGCAACCGATCCGTGGGTGTCCTTTTCACCGAACGGCACCGCGCACGTCATGGCCTTGGCACTTAACCGGGCCGCAAATTCGCAAAATGCGATGCTGGCGAGCCGCTCGACCGACGGTGGGTTGACCTGGAGCACACCGGCAAGCCTGATTGTGGATCCCGACGGCATAGCGTTTTTCAACGATAAGAATTCAATTACCGCAGACCCGGGAGATTCGAATTTTGTTTACGCCGTCTGGGACCGCCTCGCGGTCAACGGCAATGGCCCGACGTATTTTGCGCGCACAATCAATGGCGGCATTAGCTGGGAAACTGCCAGACCCATCTACAATCCCGGCGGTACCGGACAAACCATCGGCAACGTGATTACCGTGCTACCTGATGGCACCCTGATCAACCTACTCACCAAAATAGTCACCGTCGGGGCAAACGATGTCGCTACGCTCGAAGTAATGCGCTCCACAGACAAGGGCGTGAATTGGTCGCAGCCGTTTTTAATTTCGGATTTGCTCGCGATCGGAACCAGCGACCCCGAGACCGGAATATTGATTCGCGATGGCTCTATCCTCGGGCAAATCGCGACAGGGCCGAACGGAAAACTTTACGTTGTCTGGCAAGATTCGCGCTTCAGTGGCGGAATTCGGGACGGCATCGCGTTTTCGCAATCAACGGACGGCGGCTTTACATGGTCCAGTCCGGTGCGCATCAACTCCAACAATAATGTACAGGCACTTGTTCCAACCGTGCATGTAAAACCGGACGGTATCATCGGTGTCAGCTATTACGATTTGCGCAGCAATACCGGCGACACGACCACGTTACTGGCGGATTATTGGCTGGCTACCTCGGCTGACGGGGTTAGCTGGAGCGAAAGCCGCATTGCCGAAACTTTTGACCTGGCTACCGCGCCATTCGCCGGCGGTTATTTCCTCGGCGACTATCAAAGTCTCGTCAGCAGCCGCAATGTGTTCATTCCGTTTTTTGTAAAAACCAATAGCGGTGATTTTTCAAATCGCACCGACGTGTTCGCTGCTCCCGCGATTTTCACACCGGTTGGAAAATCCCATATCCCGGTATCGGCGACGAAGGCAAGAAGCGCTTTGTTAAGGCGGCGCGTGCATGACAATATCCAGCGCGTCAAGTTGCAACGCATTGATCGGCGATTCGATCCGAAACAAGAAGCCCAACAAAAAGCCCGACGCAATTAAACTTGCAGTCGGGCTCTTCATCAAACCGGTTCGCGCAAATTATTTTGCCGGCGCCGTCCAACCCTTGGCTTGAGCCAATGTCGCAGCCACGGCTGCCGATGATTCTTTCACCATGTCGTCGATGCCTTTGCTCGCGCCGACCACGCCACCCCAAGCCCACAACTTGCTAAACGGCGCATTCAGCAAATCCTTGCCTGAACCTGCATCCACCACTTTTACATTGCCTTCCAAGCTGGCAGCACCCAAACCGATCAAGATCGCACGGGCAACGCGACTACCGGGTTTGTATTTGGTTATGTCCCCGGTTACCAGGCATTCCTTTTCAAGACCCCTCGCCTTGTCGCCGAATTCGACAGATTTGAAAATCGGGCCAAAATCGGCAACGAGACGGTTCTCGATATCATGGGCAAAACTTATGCCGGTCGAGGCAGTGGCCTTGCTCTTCGCAGGAACGCCAAACGCAAATACGGTTATGTTTTCGCAATCGGAAAGCGAATTCGCTCCCGAAGTTGTTGCTTTCAGGCCTTTTGCCTTGGTGGAACTTGTCGATGCGCAGCCCGACAGGAGGGCAATCGAAATGACGGATGTGGCTACAATCAGCTGCTTGGAAAGTCGCATTTTATTCCCCTGGTAATGTTGTTGAGTATTGTTGTTAATATGAATTGCCGTACGGACCTGGATAGCACGTTTTTACTGCAGGGCTTTCACCTTTGTGGCAATGCTATCGCTCCACACTATACATTGATGACGGTGAAGCCGACGTCGGGAGTTGGAATGAGAAAGGAATTGCCTACTGGCACAGTACCTTCGCCTTGCATCCGCAATTGCTGCCTGGATGAATGCGACGTTTGCATGGGCTGTGGACGCCATATCGACGAAATACTGGCTTGGCAGCAGGCTTCCAATCCCGAAAGAGAAGACATTCTTGCTCTTGCCTCCAGACGCCTGCTGCTAAGAGCGGCCCGACAACGAAGTTCACAACCCTGATTGCGTTTACTTTCCCGCGACAATCCAATAAGAATAGCTGCAGGCCTACAACGGATATCGTGGATGACGCAAAATTACCTGAAGCTCCGGACAACGCTGGCTTATGCCAAGGGCGCCTATACCGCGGAGATCAAAATAGGCAGCAAAAAAAGCGTCGCCAATGTTTTGCTCGATAGCGGAAGCAGTACTTTGGTGGTACTGCCGCAGGCCTACGATCCATCGCATGACCTCAGCCTCAGGGCCACCAGCCTGGCGCAATCCATCGCCTATGGCGTTGGCACCTGGGCCGGCCCGGTGCTGAAAACCGAAATCGCTTTCGGCGACAAGCGGCATTCGCGCATATTGCCGGATGCCGAAATCGCACTCGTGGAAACATCCGCACAGAATTTTCGCGATGCCGACGGCTTGCTGGGATTGGCTTACCGGAAACTGGACAAGGCCCATGACGTCAGCGCCTTGCTCAATGAAAAAAACATCAATCCAACACACACATGGCCATGGCCATTCGAGACCAGCGAAAGCAGTGCTTTTTCCACATTCAAGAGCCAATTATACGAACAACCCCTGGTCAACCTTACGCCTTGTTTCAGTGCGCTCGAAGAAGAAGGCATTGTCTCGGATAAATTCTCGATGCTGGTTAAACGCGCACTGGTGCACGTGCTTGATGACAGCGCCACCGCCGACCAACTTGCTGCCGACCCGCTGAATGACGGCGTTCTGGTACTAGGCGGCGGCGAGGAATGCCAATCGCTTTACGAAGGCGGTTTCGAGACGGCAAAAATCGTGCACGAGCTTTACTACAACGCCAATTTGATCGCGGTGCAGGTCGGAGACCGCCCACGCATACCCGCACCCACCCTGCTGGAAAAATATGCCAACAGCTACGCCAGCAATGCCATTTTCGACACCGGCAGCAGCTTCCTCGTTCTCGAAGCTTCCATCTACGACGCTGTCATCGCCGACTTCGCCGAATACGATAAAAGCTTTCCGGATTTGATCACGCGCTTCCAGAAAAGCTTCCAGTCCGAACACGGCCTTCCGAACGACGATATAAATGCACGCGACTGGCCAAAACTGCATTTTCACCTCGAATCGCCTTCCGGCGATGAAGTGACTTTTAGTTGCACGCCCGGCAATTACTGGCAACGCAATGCCTTGCATGCCGGTGAATGTTTTTTCCTGCTGATGCGGCAGAT
>CAZPCE010000002.1:21314-23263 GCA_964584915.1 uncultured Arenimonas sp.
CAAAGCATTCTTGGCCTGCCATTAATGAGCGGCCATTATTGTGTTTTCGACCGCCGCATCGACGGCGATGGCGTCTTGCGGCTGGCGAAGGCACGGGAAGATTGATGCAGGGTTTTGAAACCGCCCGGCTTAGCGTGAGACCGCTCTGCAACGAAGACTTTGCACTTTATTGCGCTTGCTACACGAATCCGGAATTAATGCTGCATATCGGGCAACCGCTGTCCCTGGATGCAACATTGCGCAGTTTCAATGCTGCATTGAAAAGCAATGCAGCACTCCCGATCCGGCGCTACACATGGACAATGCAGGAAAGAATCTCGCTGTCGAAAATCGGCCTGCTGGCCCTGGTTTGTGATGGGGTTCCACCGCAACCGATAAATGCCGAGATCGGATCCATCATTGCCATCCAGCATCAAAACCGGGGCTTTGCCGCCGAAGCAATCACTGCATTGACGGGGCTTGCGTTCGAACGTACGACCTTGTCTACGCTAACCACCCGGCATATTTCGCAAAATGGTGCCGCGAAAGGATTGATGGAAAAGCTGGGTTTTCAATGTGAAGTCATGCCGCTTGCGGACAGCGCCAGCTTCCATTGGACATTGCACCGAACAGAGTGGCAAAAGCGCAATCCGATGTCATTTTGATGATTACAATTGTCGCCAGCATCCGATAAGGTAGCAAGTTGCAGAAAAGCAGGCTGAAGGGGACAGCCACACCGCATGAAAACTTCTGGAAGTATTGTTTGCGTTGGCACTGGCATGATGCTCGGCGCCCACATCAGCCCCCGCTCGCGCAGTCATATCGAACAGGCCGACGTGGTGTTTGCTGTCGTTTCCGACCCAGTCGTCGAACTATGGCTGCAGGAAATGAACAAGGATGTCCGCAGCCTCCAGCCCTATTACAGCGAAGGCAAATCCCGGCACGAAACCTATCGTGAAATGGTCGAAGCCATGATGATTGAAGTTCGTGCCGGCAAGCGGGTATGCGGAGCCTTTTATGGCCACCCGGGTGTTTTTGCCCGCGCACCCCATGCGGTGATCGAACAGGCACGCTCGGAAGGATTTTCTGCATATATGGAGCCCGGCATTTCGGCGGAAGATTGCCTGTATGCCGACTTGGGCATTGATCCAGGTCGCTATGGCTGCCAACACTACGAAGCCAGCCAATTCATGTTCTACCAACGCCGGATCGACCCCTCCGCCTATCTGGTTCTTTGGCAGGTAGGCATTGCCGGCGACCGTTCTTTCCGGCGTTATGCCACCGAACCGGCATACCGTAAATTACTGGTGGAGTTGCTGGCAGAACACTACCCCATGGATCACGAAGTGATTATCTACGAGGCCGCGACCTTGCCAATCAGCACGCCGCGCATGCAAAAGCTGGCGCTGGGCGAATTGGTCGATACCCCGTTGTATTTACAGTCGACGATGGTATTGCCACCCTGCCAGGCGATGCAGCGCAATGAAGCCATGCTGGCCCGCATCGAAGAACTCGATCGTGTGCTAAATTCCAGTTCTACCGCAGTACCAACACAACACTAAGGGAGTCGAAAATGTCGAATATTATTCAGTTTCTTGAATCGATGGGCAAAGATGCAGCCGCCGGCAATATGTCAACGGAAGAGTTTACCGCTGCCGTCAAAGCGCTCGATGTAGATGATGTTGCACAGCATGCCCTGCTCAATCGCGACCATGCTGCGCTCAATGAAGTTCTCGGCGGACGCATGAAAATGATGATGATGCTGGTTCCTGCCGAAGACGATGAAGGCGAAGGCCAGGACAACGACAAAGACGACGATCAGAAGAAAGAAGAGGAAATCTCGATCAACTGATCCAGCGAAGGATATTTGAATGGCGGCATGCATAAGCAGGTTACTGGCGGGACTGATTTTAATCGGCCTGTGCATGCTGCCATCTGTTGTTTACTGTTCTCCCGAATTCGAAGCATTG
>CAZPCE010000002.1:23273-42627 GCA_964584915.1 uncultured Arenimonas sp.
CATTGCTTGAACGGGCAGACAACCTGCGCAGCTCCGATCCAAAACAATTCGACAAACTGCTGCAAGAGCTTGATGCCAACGGCGCAAACGCGACACAGGCCCAGCTTGAACGCCTTCTTTATTTGCAAGCCTACCGGATTGCATACAAGGGCCAATACAATCTCGCAATCCAGAAAGCGTCCGCCATTTTCGAACAGTCGGATGATATCAATCTGAAATATCGTTCCGGCCTGTTGATTACGAATAGTTATGCGGCAACACGGGACTTCGGCTCAGGCTTCGCGTCGCTTGACAAGACACTTTTGCTGCAGGGCAGAATTAAGGATCGGCAGT
The DNA here is from genome assembly GCA_964584915.1 of uncultured Arenimonas sp. GTDB lineage: Bacteria > Pseudomonadota > Gammaproteobacteria > Xanthomonadales > Xanthomonadaceae > Arenimonas. The sequence goes on from CAZPCE010000002.1 coordinate 23,607, forward strand.
TACGCCATGACGGGCTGGCCGTAGCCGCATTGCTTTACAACCAGGTCGGGCAATACCCGTTGGGCAAATATTATGCCGAACAGATATTGGCCGATAATCCCGCATCCAGGTCACGCTGTTTCGCCGACAACATGCTGCTGGAAGCCCTTTACCACCTGAATTCGCTGCCTGAAAACGACACCGAAATCGACGCCATGATCGGCTCGTGCTCCGAACACGGCGAGGCACTGCTCGCCAATTTTTCACGCGGTTACCTGGCACGGAAGTGGGCGGATCAGGGAGACTTGAAAAAAGCGATCGTGTTCCTGGAAAAACATATCAAGGAAACGGAAAGCTCGCAGTTCCCCCGGCTCATTGCAGAAATCCATTCCCTGCTTGCGGATTACCATTTCCGCGACGGTAACTTTGCCCAAGCCGAGAGTCACGCATTGGTCGCAGTCAAGCAAAGCGCAGCCGTCCCTTTTTCGCGCCCGCTCGTCATCGCCGAAAAAACGCTTTATGAAATCGCCCTTCGCCGCAACGACAGCATTGCCGCTTTCGATCATTACAAGAAGTACGCCGAAGCCGACAAGGCTTATCTCAATGACGTGAAAGCAAGAGAACTGGCCTACCAGCTGGCCAAGCATGAAACTCTGCAAAAAACCCAGACCATCGCACTGCTGAACAAAAAAAACCAGGTGCTGCAACTCGAGCAAACGGTGGCAAAGCAGAAAGCGCATTACGGCGCGCTTTTGGTCATTTTGCTTGCTGCGCTATTGGCAATCATCATTTTGTGGGCGTACCGAACGAAGCGCATGCAAATGGCTTTCCGCCGACTGGCCGAGACCGACACGCTTACCGGCATCAGTAACCGCGACCATTTCACCAAGAATGCGGAACAAGCCTTGTCGGAAGCTGCAAAAAAATCCGAGCAGCTTGGCTTGATCATGTTCGATCTAGACAATTTCAAATCGATCAACGACAGGTATGGCCACTCAACCGGCGACTGGGTATTGAAGCACGTCATCGAAGCGGTCAAACCGATCTGCCGAAAACAAGACTGCATTGGCCGGATCGGCGGCGAGGAATTCGCCATCCTGTTGCGTGCCAGCGATCTGGAAAGCGCACGCGTCATGGCCGAACGTTTTCGTGAACATATTGCCGCAATTGATACGACCGAAACCGGCAATTCATTCACGGCAACCGCCAGCTTTGGCGTAACCACAACGCTAGTCTCCGGCTACCTTTTCGACGCGCTGTTGTCCCAGGCAGACCAGGCTCTCTATCAATCGAAACGCGAAGGCCGCAATCGCGTAAGCACTTTCGAAAAATAAAAAGTTGCACTCGTTCGATTCCATGCCGCGCACGTAAAGACCGATCATTCAGAAACCGTTCAATCGACATTCATCGAAAATTATTTCTTCTTTGCGATGCCGCACTGGCTAAACGTGTTAAGAAAAATATCCGGCCATAAAAAATCTCACTGCAATAATTAAAAAATTATTTTTTCGATAAAAATATTTTCCGGAAATCTTACGAATTGCTTTGCTGTCCTGAAAAAATATCTATCCGCGTTGTTTGATACCGACGACATCACTCGAACCGCGATCATGCGATCGCAAGCCTTCGGCGCGCGTTGGCGAAGGTTAATGAGCGTTATTTGTTTTTCATTACCAAACAACGGAGAACCCCCCATGAGTCTAGTTACAACGCATTACCGAACCTGGGCTACGCGGCATCGCCGCAGAGCCGGTGCGACGGCACTTGAAATAGCACCCGCTACCACGACGACCGTCACCAATCCGGGCATTTATCAAACCGTCGCGTTTCCGACCATTTCATGGTTCGACGGAAACGGGCAAATTCAATCAGCCAATTTCGCCTTTTGGTCGGTTACCGGAACATCGGCCAGCCTGCAGGGAATCGTGGCGACCGATCCGCAACTGTCCATCAATGTTGCGGGAGAAAATTTGACTGCCGTCGCCTGGTATATTCCGGTTGGTAGCGGACCGGGAACGGGAACAGGTATCGATATCGATGCCTTCGACGTCAATGCCGGCGAATTCGTGCTGGATGATTTCGTCAACGTCACCAGCGACCCGAGCCTCACAACGGCGGCGAACTGGGATGGCTTCGTGCCAACGACATCGGCGCAAACGGTGGAAGCGTTTGCATCGATCAGCGTCGGTCCGTTCGTCGTATGGGATATCGTGATGGGCGGACTGAGCAAATCCGCGCGCAACCTGTCGGCTCCGGCAAACAGCGGCGGCATCGCCTTTGCTTTCTATCAAAAACAAGCGCCAAGTGGCGGTATCAAGATTCCGCATGACCGTTATCGCGAAAGTGTCTGGGTATCCCATGGCGTGATGGTGGATGGCGGCGGCCCGACTGGAGGTGGCCCGGTAGGCCCCTGGGATCCTTTGTTCGGTGAACTGGTGGCAGGCCTGAACCTGGCTTTCAGCGCCAGATCGGTCGACCGGGAATTACGTGCCGGCGTACTGGAAATTGCAGCGAAACAAGTGCTGCAATCTGCGGAAAAAATGGCTCGTAATATGAAAACAATCAAATAGTATCCATCGCTGAAACCGGAAAGTGGCCGCCAAGAGGCATCGATGGCGGTCACTTTTCTTTTATAATGGGCCAGATAATTTTCGCCTATCCAGGACCCATCCATGAGCGACACCCCTCCCGACCGCCTCGCGGTCAATCCGAAGAGTCCTTTTTACGATGCCGCCATTCTCGAGCGCGGCGTCGGCATCCGCTTCAAGGGCGAAGAAAGACACAACGTCGAAGAATATTGCATCAGTGAAGGCTGGGTGCGTTTGCCGTTCGGCAAAACACTCGATCGCCGTGGCAATGCGATCACCGTGAAAGTCAGCGGCGAAGTGATCGCCTACTTTCTCGATACCGCCGACAAGAAATAGCCGTGTCCAATCCCGGCAATTCCACCCGCGCCATTTTTTACGCTCTTGGCGCAAATCTCGGCATTTTCGCCGCAAAATTGGGCGCCGCCATGTTTACCGGTTCCGGCGCGATGCTGGCCGAAGCCGTTCACTCATTGGCCGACTGCGGTAATCAGGGATTGTTGTTGCTGGGCATGAAACGGGCAAAATTGCCCGCCACGCCCGACTTTCCATTGGGTTACGGCAAGGAAACCTATTTCTGGTCGTTCCTGGTCGCATTGATGTTGTTCTCGGTCGGCGGCGCATTTTCCGTCTACGAAGGCATACACAAACTTTCCCATCCGGAACCTCTGGAAAAACCCTGGCTGGCCATCGGCGTACTGGTTTTCAGCATCGTGCTCGAGTGGTTGTCGCTGCGCGCCTGCCTGCAGGAAATCAACCAGGTCCGCGAAAAGAATTCCCTGTGGCACTGGTTCCGGGAAAGCCGCAATAGCGAAATGATCGTCCTGTTCGGCGAGCAACTTGCCGCATTGCTTGGCCTTGCCTTCGCACTCGCCGCCATCGGCATCAGCATGGTCACCGGCGACCCGATCTATGACGCCATCGGCACCATAGGCATCGGCGTCTTGCTGATCGTGATCGCCGTATTCGTTGCGGTTGAAATCAAGGCCTTGCTGATCGGCCAGAGCGCGGCGCCGGCAAGGCGCAAGGAAATCGAGGATTACCTGCACTCGCATCCGGACACGATGGAAATACACAAGGTGATTACGCTGCAGCTTGGCCCCGAAATCATGGTGTCGGTAAAAGTCGGCATGGATCCGGAACTGCGTACCGGCGATCTGATTCAGCAGATCAACAAGATCGAAGTCGACATGCGGCAAAAATTCCCGGAAATAAAATGGTTGTTCTTCGAACCTGACAATCACGCCTGATCCCAAGCCGTAGCCCGGGCAGCGGCTTTGGGCATGCATCCATAGATGAACCGGCAAACGGGATGGCATTTTTCATCCAGGCCGGCATTGCCTGCGGACGCAACGTCAGCCACGTTGCGGCTGCAATGCGGTTCCGCGCTATACTTCGCCGGGGCTGGATTGGGGGTGCGTGATTAGCATGAATGGGCAATCATTGGTTACGCCACTAAAAAGCCGGGCCACCCGCCTGCTTCTGCTTTGCCTTCTTTGCATGATGAGCGGCCATGCCGCAGCCATCGCCTCCACGCTATCAAGACACCCGCTGGAAACCCGTGCCCTGGTAGACCCCAAAGGCGTGCTTGAAGAACTACCCGGCGTTCTGGAAATAGCCAAGGCTTCGAAAGACAACAAGGAATTGGCGCTGCTTTATCTGGCGCAATCGAACGCTTGCCGTGTGATTGCCGATTGGGCCTGCCAGACGCTTGCCGCTGAAAATGCCCGTATCGCGGCAGAAGCCGCGAACTTGCCCGAACTCCAGGTTCGCGCACTGATCGCCGAAAGCCGCGGCTTGATGCCATTGCAGGAATTCAATCGTAGCGAACGCCTGCTGGGGGAAGCGGTACGCCTGCTCAAGTCGAATCCCTATCCCGAACTTTCCGCCGATGTCTATCTTGCGTATTCCTCGATGAGCTACACGCTTGGCAAACACGCACTGGCCGAGGACTACGCCGCACGCGGGCTGGTTGCTCTCGGCGACAACCCCGCTTTATTGGTCAGAACCCGTTTGCTCAGGAACCAATCGCGTGCGATGGCGCAGCTAGGCAATATTTCCGAGGCTCAGAACGTGCTTCGAATCGCGCTCAATCTGACCGAGAAAATCCAGGATCCGAAATTGAGCGCCGAACTGTTCCTTGAAGACGCACGCATCGCGCGGATGAAGAACGACGTTCCGACACAGGTTTTGAATGGTCAAAAAATACTGGCGCTGGCGTCGCAATTGAAGAATGCGCAACTTTACGGCTTGGGGCATGAAGTGCTCGGGCTGGCCGCCATCAACAATGGCGACAGCGCGCTCGCCGAACGCGAGCTTTTGCTGGCCCAGGAAACCTATCGCAAGCTGAAGCTCGACCGGGATGAACGCCAGGCCCTGCGCGCGCTCGTCCAGGATATGCTGGGACATGACCGTCCAAGGGCATCGCTCGAGCCGCTGATGGCGCGACTGATCGAACTGGAAAGTACACTCGACGCTTACGACCGGACCCAGGCAAACGACGACTTCAATGCACGCCTGAAATACGTTCAGCAGGAGTTCGAGGTCGAAAAACTGAGGACTTCCGCCGCGCTCGCTACGCAACGCGAAAAAAACCTCGAAATCCAGCAACGTTTTTATCTGACGGTCACGGTACTCAGCATTTTGCTGGTGCTGGTATCCACCGGTTTTTATCTCTACCAACGCCGCTTCAACAGGCAACTGCAAATCGCGAACAACCGGCTAAGCCTGAGCGAAACCCGTATGCGTGCGATCGCGAACAATATTCCCGCATTGATATCGCATCTCGACAAAGAACAACGTTATCTTTTCTCCAACTCCTTTTCCGGCCACGTATTCGGCATGGATACCCGGAGCATGATCGGCAAGACGGTTCGCGAAGTGCGCGGAGAATTGCTGTATCAGGATCTCAAGCCGTATATCGAAGCGGCATTGAACGGCGAGTCGGTTAGCTTCGAAGGCAAAAGCGAGGTCAACGGAAGATTGTATTTCTACCAGACCAGCTACGTGCCCGACAGGAATGTCGACAATGATGTGCAGGGCTTTTTTGCCCTCACTTTCGACATCACCGATCTGAAGTTGGCGGAAGCGGAGCTGGAACGCCTGTCGCAAATAGACAGCATGACCAGCCTGGCCAACCGTCGCCATTTCGAAGAACGTCTGTCGACCGCACTGATTCAGGGACACTCCGGAAACGAATCCATCACGCTGCTCTATCTCGATATCGACCATCTGAAAACCATCAACGACGAGAACGGCCATGCCGTCGGCGATGCCGTGATCACGACATTCGCCGAGCGCCTGCAGCGATCGGTCCAGCCGGAGGATCTGGTGGCACGTCTCGGCGGCGACGAGTTTGCCGTGCTTATCGAAAATCCGAGTCCCGAAAGCGGCGAGAATATCGCCAAGAAATTCAGGGCGATCATGGAAAAACCGATTGTCGTCGACGATGTAAAACTGGTCGTCACCGCCAGCATCGGCGTCGCTTATTGTGCACAGAAACCATCGGCGAAAGAATTGATGAGGCTTGCCGACAATGCCTTGTATGCGGCGAAAGCGGCAGGTCGCGCGACCTACCAAACGGTAGTGGGACAATAGACGCCGGCGCAAATTAAAGCGACCAATATATTCTCCACGACTGTCTCTTTCCGTACGTCAGCACACATAAAACGAACAATATTTTTGTTCATCACAGGTTGCCAAATCCGGTGCTACGTTGGGCTCCCGAACACACTGGAGCACATCGCCATGAATAAATTACACCTGCTGAGTATTGCCCTGCTGGCATTGTCGCCCGCCGTTTTTGCACAGACCGCCAATACTTCCGAAAGCACGCAAATCCAGGCGACCACCGGCCCGGTTACCGTTACCTCAAGCCAGTCTTCGACACTGCCGAATGCCAACGACTACGCCGTGCAAATTTCCGATCTGGACAAAAACGGAGACGGTCGTTTGTCGCGCCGCGAAATTCCGTCCTCGCATGCGCTGACGTTTGAATTCCGTCTGGTCGACCGCAACCACGACGGCTATATCACGGCCAGCGAATTGGCTAACTGGAAATAATCATGCCGTAAAAACCGGCGTGATAACCCGGGTGGGATGAAGCCATCACCCGGGCTGTGTTTTAGGTTTTTTCCAATCTCGCCGCCTGTCATCACAAAGCGAGAGACTGCCGCGTTTTCAAATGGCGGGAAGGCCATTTCCCACCGCCATAATGGTGGCCCAATCCAGCCCGAACCCATGACTTCCGAGCTTTGCGCAAAGGCAGGCCAAGGCTTATGCTCGGCCCACCGTTTACCGATCCCGGAGTGCTCCATGGCCATCCTTCTGCGCAGCTCCATGCTGCTCGTGACCACCACCTTTTTATTCGGAGTAACGCTTACCGCCTGTAAAAAGTCGGACGCGCCTCCTGAGACAACCGTCGCCGCTACCGCCGTTGATAACGCGCCTTCAAAACCGGCGCTCGGAAGTTTCGGCGTGGACTTGAACGGCATGGATCGCACGAAAACGCCCGGCGACGATTTTTTCGACTTCGTCAACGGCAACTGGGTGAAAAACACCGAGATCCCCGCCGATCGTTCGCGTTACAACAGCTTCAGCGTATTGAACGAAAAAGCCCTCGCCCGCACCCGTGCCATTGCGGAAGAAGCCGCCGCCAACAAAAGCACGAGCAGCGACAGCAAAAAAATCGGTGACTTCTACTCCGCCTTCATGGATGAAGCAGGCATCGAAGCCAAGGGCATTGCACCGGTTCAACCAGAACTCGACGCGATCGCCGCATTGAAGGACAAAACCGAATTGGCGCATGCGCTCGGCCAGACTTTGCGGGCCGACGTCGACGTGCTCAATTCCACCGATTACTACACCGACCGCATCTTCGGTTTGTGGGTTTCGCAAAATCTCGACAAGCCGAATGAATACGCGGCCTATTTATTGCAAGGCGGGCTGGGCATGCCTGATCGCGATTTCTATCTCGAAGACGGACGCATGGTCGAAATGCGCAAGCAGTATCAGGACCATATTGCGAAAGTCCTGTCGCTTGCAGGCATCAAGGGCGCCGATGCAAAAGCGAAACAAATTCTGGCCTTGGAAATTGCCATTGCCCGTACCCATGCCACGCAGGAAGACAGCAATGACGTGAAAAAAGGTGCCAACTTCTGGACCCGCGCCGACTTCGCGACAAAGGCTCCCGGATTGAATTGGGATGCCTACTTCGAGGGCGCGAGCCTCAAGGACCAGGCCAACTTCATTGTCTGGCAACCGAGTGCGGCCACCGGAATTTCCAACCTGGTCAATACGCAATCGCTCGAAACCTGGAAAGACTATCTTGCGTTCCATGCGATTGATCGCGCTTCCCCCAATTTGGCCAAGGCGTTCGCCGACGAACGTTTTGATTTTTACGAATCGAAACTCAACGGCACGCCAAAGCAGCAGGATCGATGGAAACGCGGCATCAATGCGTTGAACGAGGCATTGGGCGAAGCGGTCGGCAAAATATACGTCGAGCGCCACTTCAGCCCGGAAACGAAAAAACGTGCCGACGAAATGGTGCAAAATCTGTTGGTAGCATTTGGCAAACGCATCGACGCCATCGCTTGGATGACGCCGGCGACCAAATCGCATGCCAAGGCAAAACTCGCCACGCTGAAAGTCGGTATGGGCTATCCGGAAAACTGGCGTGATTATTCTGCACTGCAAATCAGTGCCGACGATGCGTTGGGCAATTCCGCACGTGCGAGCCAATTCGAATACCAGCGCAATATCGCAAAACTCGGTACGCCGATGGATCGCAACGAATGGTATTTGCTGCCGCAAACGGTGAATGCACTGAATGTTCCACTAGAAAACCGGCTGCTGTTTCCGGCCGCGATTCTCGAAGCGCCGTTCTTCGACGGTGCGGCGGACGATGCCGTGAATTACGGCGCGATCGGCGCCGTGATCGGTCATGAAATCACGCACAGCTTTGATTCCAGCGGTGCGTTGTTCGACGAACAGGGACGCATGGTCAATTGGTGGACGCCGGAAGACCTGGCCAAATTCGATGCTGCCGGCGCTGCATTGGCCGCGCAATACGACAGCTACAAACCTTTCCCGGATCTAGCCGTCAACGGCAAGCTCACTCTCGGAGAAAATATCGCCGATGTCGCCGGCCTTGCCACCGCTCACGATGCCTACGTGCTATCGCAGCAAGGCAAACCGTCAGTAACGCTCGAAGGGTTTACGCCGGAACAACGTTTCTTCCTCGGCTGGGCACAAGCTTGGCGCTCGAAAGCGCGTGAGCCTGCGGCCCGCAATGCAGTGCTCACCGACGTTCATGCACCGGGCCAATATCGCGCCGAAACCGTCCGGAACCAGGATGCCTGGTACACCGCATTCGACGTAAAAGAGGGGCAACAACGTTATTTGCCGCCCGATAAACGCGTCAAGGTTTGGTAACGAAAAAACTCACGCTAACTTGCAGGCTGCGCCGCGTTGTAATGCGGCCGCAGCAGGTACTTCCAGAGAATACAAAAATGCGCCCACTCATACTTTTACTTTCAAGTTTGGTAATCACGCTTGCCGGTTGCGCCAGTTCGGGAACTTCATCCGGTAATTCGGTCGCCGCGGCGCTGGCCAATCCGGCTCGCTCGGAAGCCGACCGTGAACGCGACGGCCGGGACAAACCGCAGGAAGTACTGACATTGGTGGGATTCAAACGTGGAGCGGTTATCGCCGATATTTTCGGTGGCGGCGGCTACTACAGCGAAATCTTGTCGGATGTCGTCGGGCCCAAAGGTCAAATCCGGCTTATCAATAATCCGCCGTATGACGGCTACGCAAAGAAAGGACTGGAAAAACGTCTGGCCGACAATCGCTTGCCAAATGTGCGTTATGAGGTTTCATCGCCCGATAATATGAAACTCGGCGACAGAACGCTGGATGGCGCCCTGATCGTGATGTCCTACCACGATCTGTACGTGGTGGATGCCGCTGATGGCTGGCCTGCGATCGACGCATCGCAATTCATCGATCAAATCGTCAAGGCGCTCAAACCGGGCGCGAAACTGTTGATCGTGGATCATGCTGCGCGTGATGGCTCGGGCATTACCGATTCAAAGACATTGCATCGCATCGATGAAAAATTCGCCATCGCCGATTTCAAGGCGCATGGCCTGGAATACCTTGGCGCGATAACGGATTTGCGAAACAGCGACGACGATCGCAGCCTGAATGTTTTCAATACGGCGATAAAAGGAAAAACGGATCGCTTCGTGCACGCCTACAAGAAGCCGTGAACAATGGCCAGAAAGCAATCTCGTTGACAAAATTTTACAAGGTTCCTTAATGCATATTCAGCAAGTAAACGTTCGCTAAATACAAATAAATACAGGCTGTCGAAACCAGGATGGCCTCAGACTTCGTTCAGCAGAATTCGGGCCTCATAGGCATCGTGAAATCCGTCATAACGAGGCTTGCCATGAACCGCAACACCAAATCAGCAACACTGTTAGTCACCACCATCGCCGGCATGCTGTCGCTGGCTGCCACTACTTCGGTCCTGGCACAAAGAGGTGGACATCGGGACGCCTCGGAACAGGACAACAAACCTGTCGCTGCAGAAGATGATTCCCGCGAGAAGAAACCACGCCGCGGCGAGCAGGCCCGCACCGAACAGGAACAGGCGACGCAAGCCGTGCGCGAATCGCGCGAACAGCAAATCCGTGAACGTTTCCAGGAAGCGCAAAACAATAACAATCAACGCAATGATCGCGGCAACAATCCGCGGATAGACATCGCCCGCCAGCAAAACGAGCGTGAACGGGAAGGCTTGCGTCAACGCCAGATTGAAGAGCAGCAAAACCGGCAAAGCCGCGAAGTCGCCGAGCGCGATGCTGCGGCCCAGCGCTTGGCCATGCAACGCGGCAATGCCGACCGCGCCCGTATCGATCGCGAAAATCAAGGCGAGCGCCCCGATCCACGTGGCCAGAATTTCCGCGACAATAATTTCCGTGACAACAATCGTCCGGATGATCGCAACAACCGCAACGACCGCAATGACGACAACGTCAATGATCGTAACGGACGCGATAACCGTGGCGACAGGGATAACAACAACGACCGCTTTGGCCGCAACGATCGCGAAAACAACGGCGATCGTGGAAACCGCGGCGATAACGTCCGCTTGCGCCCCGACCAGGAACGTCAGCAACGTCAATGGCAGGACCAGCAACAACGCCAGGCAAACGATTTCCGTCGTCACTTCGATAACCAGCAATCGATTGCGGAGCGATTCACGCAAAACCTTCGCCGCCAAAACCGCAACGAGCAGTATCGTTCGCAACAACGCTATTACGAACGCATGAATCAGCAGCGCCGCCACTTCGATGATCACAGAAACGATTATTACCGTGGCTCGTATTACTACTCGCCGATCATCTATCGTTATAGCCGTGGCGGCAGTTACTACTATGCCAACCGCTACCAGGCCGACCTGATGCGCCAGGCCATCAACTACGGTTATGAAGAAGGTTACTATGCCGGTCGCGCCGACCGCATGGACCGCTGGGGCTATAACTACCGCGATGCCTATGCCTACCAGGACGCCAACTACGGCTATTACGGTTATTACGTGGACCGTGGCACCTATAATTATTATTTCCGTCAGGGCTTCAGCCGTGGCTATGAAGATGGTTACTACAGCCGCTACCGCTATGGCCGCCAATACAACAACGGCTACTCGCTCAACGACTCGGTATTCAGGCTGATCCTCAACTTCAGCAACTGGCACCATTAGTCGCCCGCTTCGAAACTAGGCCCCTTGTCTCCGGACAAGGGGCTTTTTTATGTCCGATGCATGGCTATCCTGCCCGTCGCTTGCGGTAATATCGCCTATCGTTCGAATATGCCAGGGGTTCCGCCATGCGTCTTTTTCCCGCCGTTGCATTGTTGTGCTTGTTGTCATTACCCGCACCCAGGCTGCACGCACAAACCGATACGGCAACGCACGAACAAGCGCTCGATACGTTTATTGAAAAAGGCATGAAGGACTGGAAGCTGCCCGGCCTTTCTATCGTAGTCATGAAGGACGACAAAGTCGTCTATCTAAAGGGATTCGGCATCAGGACACTCGGTGATACCGCACCGGTCGATCCCGATACGCAATTCGGCATCATGTCGACGACCAAGGCGATGACCGCTCTTTCGATCGCCATGCTGGTCGATGAAGGCAAGATCCAATGGGACGATCCGGTCACCAAACATCTGCCCTGGTTTCAAATGCCGACGCCTTACCTGACCGAACAAGTGACCGTGCGCGATTTATTGCGCCATAACGCCGGCCTCGGCAACGCGGACATTTTATGGAGTCGCGGCGACTTCACTACGCACGAAATACTGACGCGCGTGCAATACCTGAAACCGGCCTATTCGCTGCGCAGCAGTTTCATTTACCAGAACGTGATGTATGGCGCGGCCGGTGAAGTGATCGCCGCAGCCTCCGGCATGAGCTGGGAACAATTCGTCACTACACGCATTTTAAAACCGCTGGAGATGAACCATTCTTATGCCACATTGGCCCAGTCGCTGGCTTCCAAAGACAACAACCGTTCTTCGGCACATTTTGAAATAGACAATCAATTGAAAGTGATCAGGGAAGTGCCGGTCGATCCGGTGCCGGCCGCCGGCGCCACCTGGTCTACGGCAAGAGACATGGGGCATTGGCTGGACTTTTTACTCTCGGGCGGCCAGTACAAAGGCAAACGTCTTGTCAGCGAAGAAAATTTTCACGAACTGTTTTCGCCCCAGGCACTGGTGCCGGCAAACGATTTTTATCCAAGCACCGCGCTGACGAAACCGCACTGGACCGCCTACGGCCTGGGCTGGTTCCTGCAGGATTACCGCGGCAAATTCGTCGCGATGCATACCGGCAGCATGGATGGTCGCACCGCACTGGTCGGCTTGCTGCCTGACGACCAAATCGGCGTTTATGTTTTCGGCAATGCCGATCACGTCGAAATCCGTCATGCGATCATGCTGAAGGTTTTCGATCTGTATACCGACGCGCCTGCCCGCGACTGGAGCAGTGACCTACTGAAACTCTACACCGATGCAAAAGCCGGACAGGGCAAGGCCGTTGCCGAGCAGGAAAAGCAGCGCGTGAAAGGAACCCGTCCAAGCCTGGCCTTGAATCAGTATGCCGGCCGTTACGTGCATCCTGCCTGGGGCGACATCGTGGTCAGCGAATTGAACGGCAAACTGAAAATCCGTTTCGGTATCGGCGAAGAAAACGACGGCATCCTCCAACACTGGAATTACGACAGCTTCCGCGCACGCTTTGGTGATGGCCGCTATGGCTGGACCATGCTGCAGTTCTCGCTGTCGCCGGACGGAAAAGTGGCCAGCCTCGGCTTCGATGACACCGATGAATACCGGTTCGTCAAAACCGTCGAAGAAAAGAAATAGGCCGATTTTGAAAGCCGTCGTTTATCACAATGTGAAATGCAGCAAATCCAATGCGGCATTGAATCTCTTGCTCGAACATGGCATTCAAACCGAGGTCGTTGACTACATTGAAACGCCCTTGTCCGTCGCACAATTGAAAATATTGTCGAATCAGCTAGGCATCGAAGCGAAATCGTTGATCCGTTTCGACGAGCCGATCGCCAAGGAACTCGGCCTGAGCAGCGCCGATACTCGCGATGAAAATGAATGGTTGTCCTTCATGGCCAATCACTCGTTACTGATGCAGCGGCCGATTGTCGTCATCGAGAATAAAGCCGTTATCGGAAGACCCCCGGAGGTCGTTCTCGCGCTGATTCAAGGCGGGTGATTTATTCGCCAACTTGTAAATAAAAACCTGAACAATTGGCAATGCAGCCTGTCCTCCGCACGCAATAAATGTCGTTAATATTGGCAGCTTTCGATGGAAGTCACGGCCATTGCTGTCCATGATCTTCGTTGGATTCTCTTCTTGCATGGAGTGATGACGATGCAAAATTCCGTAGTTCGAATCGCGCTTTTATTTCTGTGTCTGTTTTGTTGCACACCAGCCAATGCCGCCTTCGGCAATTGCAATGATGCAAGCTACCTCGCGCGATTCGACGCCAGGCTGCGAACCAGTACCGACTTCCTATGCGTTGAAGCAGGCAGGGCCGCAGTCAGTTCGAGTTCCGGCACAACGCATATACGCCTCGTGCATCACGTCGCCGCCGATTGGGCTGCGCTACCCGGCGTCATCCGCGCATTCAATAACGGAATCAACGCAAGCGCACGCGCCATGCCATCGCTCGGAAGTTTCCGCTTCACCGACGTCACCGTTTTATTGATCGACGACTTGCCGCCCGGTGGCAGTACCGAACGCTGCGGTGAAATCGCCGCTCAAACTTCCTTCCTGCCCGGCGATGAATGCCTGATCGCCGTCTGGCTATTGGGCGAAGCCGCCAGACCGGACACTGCCGCGTCCGCCATCGCCCATGAGATTTTCCATTGCGTGCAGCGGGCAAATTTATCCACCGCACAAATGCAATCTGGTGCATCGGGAAGCGGTGCCGGCGGTGATTGGTGGCTGGAAGGTTCCGCCGAATGGTTTATTACCGCCGCGATGGCCGCGCCCTGGTACTCGTCGGACCGCGTTCGCATCTTCGACGAGCAATCGCGCATCCTGCCCCTGAACCGCATGGCCTACGAAGCTTATGTATTCTTCTCATGGCTCGGTCGTCCGCGCACCCGCGTACTTCCTTTCCTGCGCGGCATGGCATCGAGCGCGAACGTATCGGCACAACGCAATGCAATGATGGCCGCACTTACCGAAGACCAATGGCTGCAATTCGCGAAAGATTACATGGACCAACACATCCGCGATGGCCAGGGCGCTTCCATCGGCTCCACGCCGCAGCGCGGCAACAGCATGCTCTGGAGCGCCACGCGCACGGAACGCATCAATCTGGTTCCGTTTACGTTGAATCGCGGCGACCTGTTCTTCGAATGCGGACGCTGGAACGTCAGCCCGCGTCCCGTTCGTTACCATGCCGCCAAGGCGCGCGATGCCGCAAGCTGGGGCGCGATTCCATCGAGCATTGATGCACTCGATGGCCGCATGCGCGAATACCGTTTCGTCGCGATGGCCTCGGCGAATGCCGATACGCCGATGCAAATTACCGGAACGCTCGCGCACCGCTGCACCGAATGCGCCGGCACCCGGACCATTGATCGCTGCCTGATCGGTACCTGGCAAATGACGTCCGACGGCGCGCAACAATTCATGCGGCAATTCGTGCCGGCCGACAAGGCGCGACTGAGCAATTATTCGGCCGACGGCTCGATCATGATATTGAATGAGGACGGCACCTTCTCATCCGGCGCCCGCACCAATGCAAGGGTCAGCGGCGAAGGCAGCAATGCCATCGCGCAATTTTCCGGCCAATCGAGTGGTCGCTGGTCCACGTCCGGCAGCAGGGTGAACATGTGCCCGGATGCCGGCAACCATGCGGGCACGATCACCGATTCAAGAACGGGAAAAACCGTTCCGACTTCACCGGTCACGATGGCCAATACCAGCCGCACGTATACCTGCACCGCCGACACCATGCGCATCACGATGCCAATCGGCCGCGCCGGCATTCAACTGGTGTACAAGAAAATTTCGGGCCCTCGATGATATGAAAAGCGAATAACAGGATTCGGATATTCGACGAGGAAATTCATTGCTAGATTCTTCAACACACCGGAACCAGGAGTTGAAGATGACAAGCAATATTTCCAAAGAACTGCGCGTGCGTGGCATTGCAACCGAACAAGCCATCAGGCTCAGAAAGCTTGAGCCTGATGCGAATGGCCAGAAGCCCGTTGAAATGATTTCCGACGGCAAGTCGAACCCCTGCCGTCACTGTCTTGGCCTGATCGCGAAAGGCGATGCGATGCTGTTGCTGGCATACCGGCCATTCGATGCGTTGCAACCCTATGCGGAAACCGGCCCCGTTTTTCTGCACGTGGACGCTTGCGAACATTACGACAGCAACACGATGCCGGCATGGTTCGATCATTTCGACCCCGCCATCCTCCGCGGTTATGGCGAAAACCATTTCATTCGCTACGACACCGGCAAGGCGGTTCCGGGAAAAGACCTGACATCCGCATGTCAAAACATCCTGCAAGACGAATCGGTCGCCTACGTGCATATCCGTTCGAAATTCAATTGCTTCCAGTGCCGGGTTGATCGCCGCTGATATTTGCGACGCCGTCAGTCTTTATGATCATTGTGTTCGATAGCGTACAGACTCGGGTTTGGCCTTGGGCTATCAATAGAAGAAGGCGCACCTATGCGACATTGTGAGCCCGGTCCATCCCGCCAAACATCCAAGGAATACCAAATGCATATCACTCTCGCACCCATCCTCGCATTACTCGCCGGCATCCTTATTCTGGTCCAGCCGAAACTGCTGAACTTCATCGTGGCGATTTACCTGATCATCATCGGCATCCTGGGTTTGGTTGGTGGCAATTTGAACCTGTAGCTCCATCGCTGAATTGCGCCACGAATCAAGACAGTCGTAGCCCTGGCACTCCTATCGTGACCAGGCTACGACATCAATTCCGTAATCGATCCGACACGCTCGAGAAAAACAGGTACAAGCCGATCAAGCTCGGCAGCGCAACCTGCTGCAACACCGGCAAAACCGAAGGGCCTACTTCAATGCCCGACCAAATCCAGATGGTCGCCAACGTGATTCCATAGAACCAGATCGCCGCGCCCCTGCCGAAAAACAGCAAGCAGCCGTTCACCGCCAGCATGATGCCGATCACGATGAAATAAAGCAGATCGATGCTTACGCCACCGAAGGCCAGTGCCAGTCCCAGCAAGCTCAACAAAATGCCGAACAGCTTGGGCGAGTCTTCGTAGTCCTCCGGTTCCAGCTGCTGCCAATTGCGAGCCCAGAGGAAAATCAGGATCAATACCAGCATGCCGGCCACCACGGAAGCGTTCGCACCGGCACGCAAGGGACCGCGCGGCGGCTTCTCCGTCACCGGCTCGCCATACACGAACGAGAAACGCAGTTGATCGGTCTCGACATTCTCGGGTACCGATAGCGATGCATAGAAAACCACCAGCGTTTCCTGCATGAAATTATATTGATGGATTGCGCGGCGACCCATCATTCGCACTTTTACGCCGCGTGCTTTCATCTCGTGCAGCGGCATGCCGCCGCTTTCTACCGAACCGATGTGAAACAATTCCTGGCCCCAGGTATTGACGCCGGGCGTGTAGCATTTCCCCTGCAATTCGGGGCAATCGACATGCAGATTGACGATCACGTAGTGATCCAGATCGGGTGTTTTCGAATCGGACTTCTCGATGCCGGTGAATTCGATCACCACATACAACGGTCCTTTGCCCGGCATGGCCTTGAACCTTGCCAGCTCCCTCGTGCTTGGCCCGAACGGACGGCCCGGTTCTTGCGAAGACTCGTGTCGGCCTTCATCGCTTTTGCTAAGCACTTTGGTCGCGACAATCTCGAGCGGCTTGTCGGGATTTTTGCTGTAAAGCTCGGGTAAAAGCGGTTCGGTGGTTTCTTCCTCGCCTTGCGAAGTGACCGGAAAGAAAACCATCAGGAGAAAAACGATCAGGCAACCGGCAAAGTAGCGCATGGTTTTCATCGGCGAAGGACTGGCGACATAGTACTTCAGCCAATGTTGTTCGTCAGGCAACCCGCAACCAGGATCATGGCCGATCCAATGTTGGTAACATATTCCGACCCCTGGTTTGCTGGTGCCTGACCTATGCAGCTCTTCGGCCGTTCCAGTTCGCACTTCACGCGCATCGCGCGCATCTTCGCTGCAGAGGCGGAGGTCGCCATTGACTTCATGCTCATTCGCGACCTGATGTCCGAAAATCCGGACGATTACGGCGGCCACCCGGCAATGAAGATGCCAACCCTGCAGACCGAAGCCGGCATCTGGTTTGGTTCGCTGCCAATCTGCCGCGAACTCGTTGCCTGCTCCGAATCGGGCCTGCACGTCGTCTGGCCAGAAGACCTGGATCGCCCGGTCGCGGCCAACGCACAGGAATTGGCACTGACGGCGATGTCCACCGAAGTCGGCCTGATCATGGGCAAAGCCACCGGCGTGCCAGCCGACAACAGCCATCAAGCCAAGATGCGCGCGAGTCTGCTCGGCGCGATGGAATGGCTGGAGCTTAACGCCGGCCGCGCCATCGCAACACTGCCACCGGATCGTGATCTCAGCTTCCTTGAAGTGTCGCTTTTCTGCCTGCTGGAACATCTTGAGTTTCGTGAGGTGCTGGCACTGGATGCCTATCCGGAATTGCGAGCGTTTGCGCAACGGTTTGCAACGCGCAGCTCGGCCATGGCGACGGCTTACAAGTTTGATTTTCCGGCGTAGCCCGGGTGATGGCTTCACCTCACCCGGGGAAACCTGCGACAGAATCGATGTAACACGGGAAATCACCACCCCAATCAAGCGCCAATTTTCCTTCCCGAACATAACGATGAAAAGAGGAATATGGCCAATCCTTCACGCACTTCACCAATCCATGTTTCACGGGATTGTAGTGAATGTAATCGACCTGATTCTGCATGTCGTGCACATCGCGAATCTGATGCTCCCAAAAGCGGCGTTGCCAACAAGACCTTTCACCGTTCGCTCTTTTCTGCAGAAAAACCCCAAGCTTCATGACTTCACGCGTGAATAATCTTTTTATCAAACGTACCCGTGTTGAGTAATCGGCATCATCAAGCGGCAGATTCCAAATCAAATGAACATGATCCGGCAGCACCACAATTGCCACCGTCTCAAATGGCCGGTTTTGTTTCACCCATAGATAAGAACTTTTGAATAGATCGAAATGTTCCACCAATAAATTGGAACTACGATCATTCAAGGTGAATGTAAGTGCAAAAGTGCCCCCTTTGCATTGTGCGCGTCGATAGAGAACCATCGACATACCTTAATCAGATACAAAATGAAAATATGTAGGAATATTCCCAATCTGGAGTCAGAAAACCCGTAGCCCGGGTCATGGCTCCATCTGACCCGGGGAATGCGCAAGGTTTGCAATACGACATTAAAAACCGATCAGTTTTTAGGAGGCCGGATAAATTTTTGGATTACATTTTTTGTCAGGCAACCCGCGTCAGATGGAGCCATGACCCGGGCTACGCTACTTACAAGTTTGATTTTGCGGTGTAGACGGGATCCGGGCAACATTGCCAATATTATATTTTTTTCACAGCATGATTTATGTCTTCTATCAATTGACTAATACGGAACACCGAAATTGCACCCGTGTTTTTCTTACATTTCTTTTGCAGTAACGCCCCCACTCTCTTAAGCCATTCTTTTTCTAATTTTAAATCACCAGAAACATTTTGGGATTCATAGCGTCTCCGTATGACACTTCCGACCATATTTTGCTGCCTTGGCTCCAACATTAAATAACATTCAACAAATTCACTATCTTTCAT
>CAZPCE010000003.1:0-8055 GCA_964584915.1 uncultured Arenimonas sp.
GTGATAGATACGACCAATGCCGTGGCCACAATACTCGCGCACGACGGAAAATCGCTCGGCTTCAACATGGGTTTGAATCGCATGACCAATATCACCCAGGGTTGTGCCGGGCTTCACGATTCGGATCGCCTTGAACATGGCTTCGCGGGTCACATCGACCAGGCGCTTCGCAATCACCGACGGCTCGCCGGCAATGTACATGCGACTGGTGTCGCCGTGAAAACCATCCTTGATAACCGTGACATCGATATTCACGATGTCGCCGTCTTTCAGAATTTTCAGCGGGCTCGGAATACCGTGGCAAATCACGTTATTCACCGAGCTGCAAATCGTGGCGGGAAAACCCTTGTAACCGACATTGGCCGGAATGGCTTTTTGCTCGTTCACGATATGCTCGAAACAAATGCGATCCAGCTCTGCCGTGCTGACGCCTGGCTTCACGTGGGGCGCAACCACTTGCAGCACTTCGGCGGCCAGGCGGCCGGCAACGCGCATTTTTTCGATATCTTCGGGGGTTTTGATGGTGATTTTCATGGCGGCATTATAAGCGGAAACGCCTGAATATTAGTCTAGAAGATGTCTAGACCCGCCTCAGGCTGGCACGTGCATGGCCAAGCCAGCCGCGTGAAAACCAGCGTACCGCCATAATCAGCCCGCGTAACCACTCGTCGGCGGCATAGGCAATCCAGACACCGACCAGTCCCAGCTGAAAATAGCTGCCCAGCAGCCAGGAACCACCGGCCATCACGAACAGCATTGAAAATGCCCCAACGAAGACGGGAAAACGGGCATCGCCGGTGGCACGCAGCGCATTGATGATCACGATATTGCAAGTACGGCCCGGCTCGAGGATGACGGTCAGCCACAGCAGAGTAGTCGCGCTTTTGATGATGGTTTCATCCTGCGTGAACAGCCGCAAAGTGATCGGTGCCGTGATCGCCGCCGTCAGGGCAATACAAAAAGAAATGCCCAGCCCCCAGAACAGGCTTTTTCTTACCACGCGATTGGCCTGTTTGAATTGGCGAGCACCAATCAAATGCCCCACCAGAATTTCACCGGCGAAACCCACGGCGACCGTAAACAGCACGACCAGATTCATGATTTGCGAAGCGTAACTGTGCGTTGCGATCTGGTCGGTGCCAAAACCGGCGACCACCGCCATGGAAGCAAGCATCGCCATTCGGTACGCGATATTTTCCGCCGCGCCCGGAATACCAATATGCAAGGCCGGGCCCAGTAAACGCCAATTCGGTCGCCACCAATCGTCAAATGCCGGACGCAAATGCAAACGCCACTGCCATAAGGCCAAATGGATACCGACACCCACCCCACGGCTGATCGCCATCGCCAACGCAAAGCCCGGCAAACCCATTGCGGGAACAGGACCGAAGCCATTCATGAACGGCACGCACAACAACAGGTGCACGGCATGCATCGCGAGCACCGTGTACATGGTGTCGCGGGTTCGCAAATGCGCCCGCATTACCGAAGCCATCACGGCATTGTAGGCATCGAGCAACAAGGCAAACGCGAGCATATGCAAATACGGCAGCGCAATCAGTCGCACAGGTTCCGGAGTTTGCAGCAATGACAAAACCAATCCGGCAGTGGCAAGAATCAGCGAAGCCGTGAATATTCCCAGCCACGTGCTCGCACCCAATGCCGCATGCGCCAGTCGATCCGCCTGCGAGCGGTTGTTGGCGCCAAGATTCTGCGTAATCACCACACTGATGCCCATGCTGACCACACGGAACAAAAGAAAAAAGGCACTCAAGACCTGATTCGACAAGGCAAATGCGGCCGATGCGGTGTCGGAAACCCGCGACGCCAACCATAAACCCAGTAACCCGACGCAAAAGCCCAGCACCAGCTCGGCCATCAAAGGCCAGGCAAGCGAAACAAGACGCGGTCTGGGCGCCGATGCTTTCATTTACACAAGCACGTCAGAGCAAATCAAATCGACCGCGACCGCTGGTAGCTGTTGTCATGCCGAGTACGCGGCTGGTTTCCGGTTTCACCATGTCCCAGTCGAATCGCCAGGTCCAGTTGATATCGATACTGCCCGGCAAATTCATGCGATGGGTTTGATCCAGACCGAGCACGTCCTGCAACGGGAAGATCGCCATGTTCGCCACCGAATTACTGGCGGCGCGAATCATCGCCCAATGAATATCCGCTCCGTTGGCAGACAGATACGTGCCGGCGAAGTGACGTTCCTTTTCGTTTGCGTTATTCCACCAACCGCGTGCGGTATCGTTGTCGTGCGTGCCGCTGTAGACAACATAGTCGGTACCATAATTGTGCGGCAGGAATTCGTGATCGCCATCAGCACCGAATGCAAACTGCAGAATCTTCATCCCGGGAAAACCGCAGTCTTTCCGCAATTTCACGACGTCCGGCGTTATCAAGCCGAGGTCTTCCGCCACGATCGGAAGTTCGCCCAGGGCTTTTTTTATCGCATCGAACAAGGCAATGCCCGGGCCCGGCAGCCACTGCCCCTCAATGGCGGTCGGGCTACTGGCTTTAATTTCCCAGTACCCGGCGAAGCCACGGAAATGATCGATACGAAACATGTCGGCTTGCGTCAACGCACGACGCACGCGATCGGTCCACCACGCAAAATCTTCCTGCGCCATCCGGTCCCAGCGATAAAGCGGATTACCCCAGCGCTGACCTAGGGGACCGAGATCATCCGGCGGCACTCCGGCAACCACGCTTGGCTGGAAGTTCTCGTCAAGGAAATACAGATCCGGTCGCGACCAGCAATCGGCGCTGTTATCGGCAATGAAAATCGGCAAGTCGCTCATGATCAGCACACCCTTGCCGTTGGCGTAATTTTTCAATTCCGTGCATTGGCTGTCGAAACACCATTGCACGAATTCCCAGAAATGAATTTCGTTTGCGTGTTGTTCGCGTGCCGATTTCATCGCAGCGGCTTCGCGCTTGATCAGCGCGATATCCCAAAGCCACCAGGGCTTGAAACCGCTGGCGTTGAACAAGGCCATGAACAAGGCGTAATCCTGCAGCCAGTAACTCTGACTGTCGCGCCATTTTGAAAAGGCCTCGCGATCCGAAGACTTGGCCGCCTTATTGAAACCATCAGACGCTTTTCGCAATTGCTCCATCCGCCACGGAATCACGGCACGAAAATCGACGCGCTGCGAATCAAATCCGTTTTTCGGCAGTTCCGGTGTTTCCAGCCAGCCCGCTTCGATCAGGGGTTCCAACGCGATCATCAATGGACTACCGGCAAATGCCGATGGACTTTGGTAGGGCGAATCCCCCGGCCCCACCGGCGTTGTTGGCAACAACTGCCAGATTGTCTGACCGGCCGATTCCAGCCAGTCGACGAACCGATAGGCATCGGGACCAAAATCGCCAATCCCGTTCGGCCCGGGCAAGGAGGTGATGTGCAACAAAATGCCGGAGCGGCGTTGATTCATATTCATGGGCGGATGACCTGAAGCATCGGGTTTAGTGGGAATGACTCAATCGCAAAATCAGCATGCCATGTGCCGGCAACACACATTGACCATTGAACACCTCGTTTCCGGAAAACTCTTCGCTGGCGTCAAGCAGGATTTTCCAGTTACCGGCCGGCAATTCGAAATGCATTGCATGCGATGTGGGATTCAAGGCCATGAAGCCCTGCTTCCCGTGTTTTGCGTCATCGGCATGGCGTTCCAGCAAATGGCAGGCGAAAGCATGATGGTGGCTATCGTGCCAGTCATGCAATTGCATCGCACAGCCGTCGCTTTTTAGCCAGTGGATCAAGGGCTCATCGCCGTCGCGACGAACATGCGAGAACCACTCGTCGAATCGCAGCAAAGGTTCCTTTCGGCGCAATGCCAGCACCTTGCCGACGAAAGACTGGAATTCTCGATCGGCATGCGACCAGTCGAGCCAGCTGGTTTCGTTGTCCTGACAATAGGCGTTGTTATTGCCCTGCTGGGTCTTGCCGATTTCGTCGCCGGCACAAATCATCGGCGTGCCCTGCGCGAGCAATAACGATGCCATCATCGAACGGCGAACGCGTTTTCGGATCGAATTGATGGTTGCATCATCGGTTTCGCCTTCAATACCGAAATTCGCGCAAAGCTCATTGTCGCGGCCATCGCGATTTTCTTCGCCATTTGCATGATTATGCTTTCGGCTGTAACTGACGGTATCGAGCAAGGTGAAACCATCGTGTACGCTGATGAAATTGATCGATGCACTCGGCAGACGTTGAGCATGATCAAATAAATCGCTCGATGCGGTAAATCGACGTACGAATTCCCCGCGGCTCACATCGCGCTGCAACCAATAGGCTCGTATCGCATCGCGGAACTTGTCATTCCATTCGCCGAAGCGGCCGGGAAACTTTCCGACCTGATAGCCATTCGGCCCGGCGTCCCAGGGCTCTGCAATCAAATGTACACGGGCCAATATCGGGTCCTGCATCAGGGCGGCAAAGAAATTCGCGTTCGGATCGAAACCCTGTTGCGTGCGTCCGAGCACGGGTGCCAGATCGAAACGGAAACCATCGACGCCCATTTCCTGAACCCAGTAGCGAAGCGAATCCAGAACAAACCGCGCCACTTGCGGGTGGGCCACATTCACCGTGTTGCCGCATCCGCTGAAGTCTTCGCAGCGACTGGCATCATGCGCTTGCAGACGATACCAACTGGCATTGTCCAGCCCACGCATGCTCAGTGTCGGTCCCCACTCGTTGCCTTCAGGCGTGTGGTTGTACACGACGTCGAGCACCACTTCGATGCCATGCGAATGCAAATCACGCACCATTCGTCGAAACTCTTCATTGATGGCTGCCGGGTCATTTTTCTGCGATGCCCAGCGCGGGTCCGGCGCAAAAAATCCGAGCGTGTTGTAACCCCAGTAATTGGTCGATCCACGCGCAGCCAACGCGGGTTCGTCAACGCAATATTGCACCGGCAACAAAGACAGCGTGGTCACGCCAAGCGATTTGAAATGCGCAATCGACACAGGGTGTGCCAGTGCTGAATAAGTGCCGCGCAGATGCTCTGGAATATCCAGATTGGCTTGACTGAATCCTTTGACATGCACTTCGTACAACACGACATCGCGGGCTGCATGACGCGGTGGCGAAAATTGTTGCTCCGCCCTTGATTCCGGCACACGCGCCTTCAACATCAAGGCCGCATTGTCGCGGGGATCAAAAGAATTCGGCCCGTCCGCATTGCCCAATGCGTAGCCGTGATGTTCCGGATACCACTCGAATTTCCCGACAATTTCACGGGCATGGGGATCGAGCAATAATTTGTTCGGATTGAATCGATGTCCATGTTGCGGTGAATAGGCGCCATGAGCGCGAAGGCCATAAACCAGACCGGCTTTTGCATTGAGTAACCGGCCTGAAAAAATACCATGCCTCGGGCCATGCAAATCGAAGCGATGCAATTCCTGCTTTCCGGCGTCGTCGAAAACACAGACTTCGATGCGTTCGGCATTATCGGAAAAAACGGCAAAGTTGACACCATCCTCGCAAACGCTGGCGCCGAGAGGATCGGAAAAACCTTCCTGCATCGACAGGGCGGCAACCCGATTTTTCGTTGACGAAAAAGCATTCATGAAATCATCACTCTTGATCAAACCCTTACCAGAAAAATCGTGGATAGCGGCGGCAAGGTCAAGGACAAGGATTGCTCACGGCCATTCGCGGCGATAGCCTCGGATAATAAATCACCTGCACCGTTGCCGGCATCGCTGCCGCCGTAATGGCGCAAATCGGTATTCAACACTTCACGCCATTTGGAATTGGCCGCAGGAATTCCCACACGATATTGCTGACGTGCGACTGGCGTAAAATTACTCGCCGCTATGATTTCCCTACCCCGATCATCGCGGCGGAGCCAGATGAACACGGAATTATCGGCATCATCGGCTACCAGCCATTCAAAGCCACGTGCTTCACAATCGAGCTCATGCAGCGCCGTGTCATCGCAATACAGCTTATTAAGATCCCGCACCAGGTTCTGCACGCCTTTATGCTGTTCATCTCGCAATAAATGCCAGGGTAACTCGGCATCGTGATTCCACTCGTTCGGATCGGCGAACTCCTGTCCCATGAACAAGAGTTTCTTGCCCGGATGGCCCCACATGAATCCGTAGTAGGCACGCAGATTGGCATATTTCTGCCAGATATCGCCAGGCATTTTCCCAAGCAAGGAACCCTTACCGTGCACGACTTCATCATGCGATAGCGGCAGGATAAAGTTTTCACTGAAGGCGTAAACCAGACCGAAACTCATTTTTTCGTGATGCCAACGCCGGTGGATCGGATCTTCGCGCATGTAATGCAGCGTATCGTTCATCCAGCCCATATTCCATTTGTAGTGAAAGCCAAGGCCACCGGCATTGGTTGGTGCACTTACGCCCGGAAACGAAGTGGATTCTTCCGCAATCGTTATTGCACCACAAGCATTTGCACCGACATCTTCATTGATGCGCTTGAACAACGAAATCGCTTCCAGGTTTTCGCGTCCGCCGAAAGCGTTCGGGATCCACTCGTCTTGCTTGCGGGAATAATCGCGGTACAGCATCGATGCCACCGCATCGACCCGCAAACCATCGACACCATATCGCTGCAGCCAGAACATCGCGTTGCCGGACAGGTAATTCCGGACTTCATTGCGGCCAAAATTATAAATCGCGGTATTCCAGTCGTTATGAAAACCTTCGCGTGGATCGGCGTATTCATACAATGCCGTGCCATCGAATTGCGCCAGCCCGTGCGGATCGGTCGGGAAATGGGCTGGCACCCAATCAAGCAGCAGCCCCAGTTTTTTTTCGTGACAAGCCTGGACAAATCTAGCGAAGGATTCTGCCGAGCCCATGCGCGCGGTGACTGCATACAAACCCAATGTTTGATAACCCCAGGAGCCGTCAAATGGATATTCGCTGATCGGCATCAGTTCGATATGGGTGAAGCCCTGCCCTGCCGCATAGGCTGGCAAGGATTCCGCCAACTCGTCCCAGGTCGGAAATTTTGTCGTATCCGGTCTTCGCCATGATGGAACATGCACTTCGTAAATCGAAATCGGCGCATTGCGGGCATTGGCTATCGCACGCGATTTATCCAGCGTCTTAAATTCCGGCAAAGAAGCTACCCGGCTGGCCGTATCCGGCCGCAACTGCGCACTGAAGGCATAGGGATCGGCTTTCAACGGCAATAGTTTTCCGTTGCCATCGAGAATCTCGAATTTATACAAATCACCGGCAACGACATGCGGTATGAAAATTTCCCAGACGCCCGCTGCATGTCTCAGGCGCATGGCGTGTCGGCGACCATCCCATTGATTGAACGATCCCACCACGCTGACGCGTTTTGCATTCGGCGCCCAAACGGTAAAGCGCGTTCCGGCAATGGCATTTTGCCTAAGAACATGCGCACCAAGCACGCTGCAAGGCTGCGGATGATTGCCTTGATGGATTGCCTTGAGTTCCAATTCGCTTAGCTGCGGCCCGAACGCATAGGCATCGAAGTACTCGGCATATTCGCCATGATGCCAATCGACGCCCAAGCGATATGAAAATATTTTCCGGCGACGAGGAATCACCGCTTCGAACAAACCATCCGCATGTCGTAATGCCAATTCCGCCAGTATTTTCCCGCTTTCGGCATCGATTGCTTTTACTGCTGTCGCACCCGGTAAAAATGTCCGGCAATAAAGTTTACCGCTCGCATCGGCATGCAGGCCCAACACGCTGAACGGATCGGCATGAGTGCCATTGACCAATGCAGCAATATCGGCTTCAGAGATCACTCATTCACTCCAGCGTGTTCGTCAGCCACGATCATGCCCTCAGCGGGCGTCAGGTGCCAACCAGACGCGCTCGACGTATTCCCGAATCGTGCGATCGGTGGAGAAAATTCCCATTCCGGCAATGTTCAACAGCACACGCACTGCCCATGCCGCCGGCGTTTTATACAATGCATCCACTTCTGTCTGCATTTGCACATACCCGGCATAATCGGCCAGCAAGAGGTATTGGTCCTGATTAAGCAGCTTTTCGACCAAATCCGAATAACGA
>CAZPCE010000003.1:8155-42115 GCA_964584915.1 uncultured Arenimonas sp.
GAGAATTTCATGTTGCCGGTGCCGGAAGCCTCGGTACCCGCCGTTGAAATCTGCTCGCTCAAATCCGCCGCCGGAATAATCTTCTCGGCCAGACTGACGCTGTAGTTCGGCAGGAAAACCAGTTTCAACCGTCCCGCGATGACCGGATCATTGTTGACGACCTTCGCGACGTCATGCGCCAGCCGGATGATCTGCTTTGCCGTCTGATACGCCGACGCCGCCTTGCCCGCGATGATCACGGTACGCGGCGTCCAATCGGCATTCGGGTTATCCAGAATATCGAAATAGCGCGTGACCACATGCAGGATATTGAGCAACTGGCGCTTGTATTCGTGGATGCGTTTTACCTGCACGTCAAACAGACTATCGGCATCCACCTGAATTCCGGTTTGACGGAAAATCAATTCCGCCAATCGCTGTTTGTTCGCATGCTTGGTCGCTTGCAATTGACGACCGAGCACGAGATCACCGGCCTTTTCCTTCAACGCGGACAATCCCGACAAATCTTTTCGCCAATCGGTACCGATGGTCTTGTCCAGCAGCGCAGACAAGGCGGGATTGGCCTGCATCAGCCAGCGGCGAGGAGTGACACCGTTGGTGACATTGATGAAACGCTCCGGAAACAATTTGGCGTAATCGGCAAAGATGGTTTGCACCATCAAGTCCGAATGCAGGGCGGAAACGCCGTTCACTTTATGCGAAGCGACAATCGCCAATGCTGCCATGCGGACTCGACGTTCGCCGTTTTCGCCAATCAACGACACACTTGCGACCAAAGCTTCATCGCCGGGAAAACGTTGCCGCACGTTGAACAGGAAACGTCGATTGATTTCGAAAATAATATCCAGATGGCGTGGCAACAGCTTTTCGAACATGGCCACCGGCCAGGTTTCCAACGCTTCCGGCATCAGTGTGTGATTCGTATAGGAAACGGCTTGCGTCGTAATTGCCCAGGCCTCGTCCCAACCCAAATCGTGCTCGTCGAGCAACAAACGCATCAGCTCGGCCGGCGCCAAAGCCGGATGGGTATCATTTAAATGGATGGCATTTCGGGCACCCAACTGCTTCAAGTTGCCGTGCTCATTCAGATGACGGGCTAGCAAATCCTGCAATGAAGCGCTGACCAGAAATGCTTCCTGCTTCAGGCGCAGGGTGCGGCCGGCTTCGGTGCTGTCATCCGGATACAACACCCAGTTGATCGCATCGGCCTCCACTTTGTGCTTGGCCGCCGCCAGATAATCGCCTTCGCAAAACGCCTTGAAGTCAATCGGCTGCTCCGAGCTTGCCTGCCACTGTCGCAAAGTCGAAACACGTTCGCTTTGGTGGGCCGGCACGATAAAGTCGTAGGCACTCGCGACCATCCTTTCGGCCGGAACCCAGCGACGAACGCCGTTTTCAATCTGCACATGCCCGCCAAAACCGACGAAATACTGCAGTTCTGGCCGTGGCACTTCCCAGGGATTGCCATTGCGCATCCAATCATCCGGCACTTCAATCTGGCAACCGTCCTGGATGCGCTGAGCAAACATGCCGTATTGATAACGCAGGCCATAACCAAAGGAAGGAACGCCCAGTTCAGCAAGGGAATCCAGAAAACAGGCGGCCAAGCGGCCCAGTCCACCGTTGCCCAGAGCCGCGTCGTTTTCGCTTTCGAGAATATCCGACAGCTGCTTGCCCTGCTCTTCCAGCAAAACCCCTATCGGCTCCTGCAATCCAAGGGCGGCAAGCGCATTAGCCAGAGCCCTGCCCATCAAAAACTCCATCGACAGGTAATGCACGCGACGAACCGGTCCCTTGCCCAATTTATCTTCGGCCTGTGTCGCTTCCCAACGCTGCTCCAAAAGGTTCCGGCATATACCGGCCGCAGCACGGAGAACTTCCGAGGGCGAATTCGTGGCCGAGACACCTTTATTCAAAAGATCCTCCAATATCCTGGCCTGGGGGGTAAGGCTCGATAATGGCTGTTTTGGGGTGTCGGAATGGCGGTTCATGGGCTTGGCATTCATGCAGGGCGCTGGTATCTGTCGTATGGCTGGACGGCTGATCAGGCTAAATGCCCTTCAGGAAAATGTAGTTTAGTTACATATAAAACCACGATTACCAGTCTAACAGAGTTGAAAATTTTGCTCTATGCCTGATTTTCATGGTTTTAAATGTCGTAAAACTACACAACACAAGGTAAGCTTAGAGTAATTACACGAATCGAAACAGCCATTGGCTGGCATGGATGGGCATTTGCGCCCATTTAGGCTACAAAGCTATGGCCCGGGCTCAGGAGATATTGGATGGCGGATGTAACACTTTCCTCGGTCACGAAGGACTTTGGTCAAACCAGGATTCTGCACCAGATTGACCTTGAAATCCGCGATGGCGAGTTCATGGTGTTCGTCGGTCCCTCCGGTTGTGGCAAATCGACCTTGTTAAGAGTAATTGCCGGTCTTGAAGACATCAGCAGCGGGGTGTTGAAGATTGGCGGCAAAATCGTCAATGACGTGCCGCCGGCCGAACGCGGCATTGCGATGGTTTTCCAGTCCTATGCCTTGTATCCGCACATGAATTTGTTCGACAACATGGCGTTCGGACTCAAATTGGCAAAGGTACCGAAAGCCGAGATTGAAAAAGCCGTGCAGCAGGCGGCAAAAATACTGCATATCGACCACCTGCTTGATCGCAAACCGAAAGATCTGTCGGGCGGCCAGCGCCAGCGGGTTGCCATCGGCCGCGCGATCGTGCGCCAGCCCGAAGTTTTTTTATTCGACGAACCACTATCCAACCTGGATGCCGCATTGCGCATGCGCATGCGTTATGAATTCGCCAAACTGCACGAAGACTTCAAGACCACGATGGTCTATGTCACCCACGATCAGGTGGAAGCGATGACGTTGGCTGACCGGATCGTGGTGTTATCGGCCGGAAGAATCGAACAGGTCGGTTCTCCGCTCGAACTTTACCAGCACCCGGATAATTTATTCGTCGCCGGTTTCATCGGTTCGCCGAAAATGAATTTTCTCGATGCGGAAATATCGCAAGCAGGCACGGAAAAAACCGTCGTCAAGCTTGCCAACGGCGAGCTGATTACCTGTGACATCAATACATCATCGGCACGCAACGGCGAGAAAGTGACGCTGGGCATTCGTCCCGAACACCTGTCACTTAATGCCGACAGCAATGCCATCAATACAAAGGTGACATTCGTTGAAATGCTTGGCAGTTCAACCCAGGCTTATTGCGAATTCCCGGGCATGCAGGAAGACCTCACCTGCACTTTGAGCGGCCAAACCAGCGTGCGCTCCGGCGTACAGCTCAAACTCGGCTTGCCTTCGGATTGCTGTTATCTGTTCAATGCCGAAGGCAAGGCATTTCAACGCCCCGGCAACCCGGTAAGAGCGCTGGAGTCGCAACCGTGAAAGCTCTTTGCACCGCTGTTTGCATGGCATTGGCCATCTGTACTCCGAGCCCAAGCCAGGCACAAAAAAAACTGCAATTGCTGGTCTGGATCAACGGCGACAAAGGCTATAACGGTCTGCAGAAAGTCGGCGATATTTTCGAAAAAGAATCCGGCGTCAAAGTCGTCGTGCAGCATCCGGAAAGCGCGCCAGAAAAATTCCAGCAATCGAGCGGTGCCGGCAAGGGGCCCGATATTTTTTGCTGGCCGCACGACCGCGTCGGCGAATGGGCGAAATCCGGCTTGATCGCGCCGATCAAACCCGGCAAACGAGTCCATGACGAAATCGAGAATTCGGCATGGAAAGCGTTTTCTTATCAGGGCAAGACTTGGGGTTATCCAATTTCGATTGAAGCCATCGGCCTGATCTATAACAAAGACCTGATCAAGAAACCGCCGGCAACTTTTGAAGAAATCGCCGTGCTGGATAAAGAGCTCATGCGTCAGGGCAAGAAAGCGATTTTGTGGGATTACAACAAGAGTTTTTTTACCTGGCCCTTGATGGCCGGCTCGGGCGGATACATTTTTGGCCGCAACGCGAAAGGCGATTTCGATACCAAAAAAATCGGATTGAATACTCCCGGTTCGGTGGAGGCGGCCAATTATCTGGCCTCGATGATCAAGACTGGGCAGATGCCGAAAGGCGCCAGTTACGCGGAAATGGAAGGTGGATTCAGCCGTTCGCAAGTGGCGATGATGATTACCGGGCCTTGGGCCTGGGACAACGCGAAACGCAGCGATATCAACTTCGGCGTCGCTCCGATCCCAAGCATCGGCGGCAAACAGGCCAAACCCTTTGTCGGCGTGCTTGGTTGCATGATCGCGGCGCCGAGCGATGTGAAAGATATCGCCCGTGAGTTCATCGAAAACCATTTATTGCGCGTCGATAGTCTGAAAATCATCAACGCCGATGTGCCGCTCGGCACGCCTGCGAACAAGCTTTTCTACCAGGAACTCGCCAGCAATCCGAATATTCGCGCCACCATGGAAAACGCCCGCCGTGGCGAGCCGATACCGAACATCCCGGAAATTCAGCGTTTCTTTTTTGCGATGGACGCAGCGCTCGAAGCGATCACCAATGGCCGTCAATCGCCGAAAGATGCGCTTGACGGTGCCGCTGCCAGGATGGTCGTTAAATGACGCACGACCAGCAGAGTATTTTCCATTGGCTGAAATGGCCGCTCGCCTTGCTGCTGGGAATCGGCTGCCTTTATTTGACGTTCAACATCTATGTTGCCGGACAGGCATTTTATGCGGTCGGTTTTTTGATACTCGTGTCATCGGGTTTTTATATTTATCTTTCCAACGCCGCCTTCGCGTATCGGTATTTGTTTCCCGGCCTGGTCGGCATGGCGGTATTCGTCGCCTTCCCGCTTTTCTATACCGTACAAATCGGCCTGACCAACTACTCATCGAATAATTTGCTTAGCCTGGAGCGCGCGAAAACTTATCTGCTCGAACAGACATCACCGGATGAAAATCGCACGCTGGGTTACACATTGCATGCCGAAGGCAATGAATTTCGCATCGTATTGATGCCCTTGCACGAACCCGAGGACGAGAAGAATCCCGACACCTGGGCAGCTTTGCTGCAGAAGAGTTATGTATCGGCGCCATTGGCCTTGCGTGCAGCACAACCACCCGAACAAATTCAAATGGTGCCCTTGAGCCAGGGAAGTTTTGAAGTCAACACACCACTGGGCCTTGCCGACGTACTGAAACGCCGCGATGTGCTCAGACAATTGAAACTGCAACTACCCGATAAAAATGTGCTGAGTTATGTCGGCGTGCGCGAATTCGGGCCCTTGAATCCGCTCTGGAAAGCCAATGAAGATGGCTCGCTTGCGCTGATTGAATCGGGTGAAGTTTACCGCCCGAACCCCGAGACCGGTTTCTTTGAGAACAGCGACGGCAGCCAGATGCAGCCCGGATTCAAGGTCGGCATCGGATTGAAAAATTACGAACGTATTTTGACCGAACCGGAATTCCGCGAACCTTTCGTCGCCATATTTTTATGGACCGTGGCGTTTGCCGCCTTGACCGTCCTTTTTTCGCTGATCATCGGCATTTCGCTGGCGGTATTGCTGAATTGGGAAGCACTCCGCTTCCGCACCTTGTATCGAACGCTGCTGTTCCTGCCCTACGCCGTGCCCGGCTTCATTTCGATCCTGGTATTCAAGGGCTTGTTCAACCAGAACTTCGGTGAAATAAACGCGATCCTGAATGCCGTATTTGGCGTTAAACCGGCCTGGTTCGCCGACCCGACACTGGCCAAGGCGATGATCCTGATCGTCAATACCTGGCTTGGCTATCCGTTCATCATGGTGTTGTGCAGCGGATTGATCAAAGCCATTCCTGCCGACTTGTACGAAGCCTCGGCGATTGCAGGCGCAAAACCCTTGACGAACTTTTTCAAGATTACCGCTCCATTGATCGTGAAGCCATTGATGCCTTTACTTATTTCGGCATTCGCATTCAACTTCAATAATTTCGTATTGATTTCATTGCTGACCGATGGCCGTCCGGATTTCCTCAATACAAAAATTCCGGCGGGCACAACCGATATTCTGGTGTCTTATACGTATCGCATCGCCTTCCAGGATTCGGGGCAGAATTTCGGTTTGGCAGCGGCCATATCCACGGTGATCTTCGTGATGGTCGCTCTGCTTTCCCTGGTCAACCTCAAGTTGGCGAAAGTCAACCAGGAAATAAAATGAGGAATTACTGATGGCCATCGTGACCGGAAAAAAACAACGCTGGCGTGTGATGGCTTCACACTTGTTCATCTGGATATTGATCGCGGTTACCCTGTTTCCGCTGCTAGCAGTGGTGTCGATCTCGTTGCGGCCGGGTAATTTTTCCACCGGCTCGCTGATTCCAACCGAAATCAGTCTTGAACACTGGAAGCTGGCATTGGGAATTTCCTACCAGGCCGCAGACGGCAGCTTGGTAGTGCCGCCATTTCCCGTGCTGCTCTGGCTTTGGAATTCGATAAAAATCGCCAGCATCTCCGCGTTCCTGATTGTCGCCATGTCGACAACCGCAGCCTATGCCTTTGCCCGCATGAAGTTCAGGTTTAAAACCGGCATTCTCAACAGCATGCTCTTGCTGCAAATGTTTCCGCTGGTATTGGCACTGGTCGCGATCTATTCGATCTTTGAAACCATTGGTGCTTATGTGCCCTGGCTCGGCATTGAAACCCATGGCGGCCTGATCCTGGCCTATATTGGCGGCGTCGCGACCCACATCTGGACGATCCGCGGCTACTTCGAAACCATCCCGGTTGAAATTGAAGAATGCGCCAAAGTGGATGGCGCTACGCACTGGCAGGCATTTCGCCACGTGCTGCTCCCGATGGCGGTACCTATCCTGATGGTTGTTTTCCTGCTCGCGTTCATCGGCACGATTATCGAGTACCCGGTGGCATCGGTGCTGCTGCGCGAAGAACCCAATCTCACGCTTGCCGTCGGCTCGAAATATTACCTGCATCAACAGCGATACCTCTGGGGCGATTTTGCCGCAGCAGCCGTTTTGTCAGGCCTCCCGATCACCCTGGTATTTCTGGCGGCGCAACGCTGGATTGTTTCCGGCCTCACATCCGGCGGCGTGAAAGGCTGATCTGCGGTAATTATTCACCGGTATTCTTAACAAGCATTTGTAAATTTTAAACGGGGAGCACATGAACGATAACCGGATTAAAAACATTGTCATCGTCGGCGGCGGCACGGCAGGCTGGATGACAGCATCCGCCCTGAGCAAGGTCATCGGTCCACAAGTAAAGATTCGACTGATTGAATCGGATGAAATCGGCATTGTCGGCGTGGGTGAAGCGACTATTCCGCAAATCCAATTATTCAATCGAACCCTGGGTTTGGACGAAGACGAGTTCATGCGTAAAACGCAAGCCACGTTCAAACTTGGTATCGAGTTTGTCAACTGGCGTCGACTGGGTCATCGATATATTCATTCGTTTGGTGTCGTTGGCGGTCGCGATCTTGGTGCGGTTCCGTTTTATCAGTATTGGTTACGCCAGAATCGCAATAATCCTGATGCCGATATCGGCGAATATGATTTGAATGTCGTTGCATCACGCAAAGGCAAGTTCATGCGCGCTGTTCAGGCACCCAACTCGCCGCTGGAGAAAATCGGCCATGCCTTCCATTTCGATGCGGGACTTTATGCAAAGTACCTTCGCGGCTTCAGCGAGGCGCTTGGTGTTATCCGTAGCGAAGGAAAAATTGTCGACACCATCCAGAACAGGGAGAACGGTTTTGTGGAAGCCGTTCAACTTGAACATGGTGAAAAAATAGAGGGCGATCTGTTTATCGATTGCTCCGGCTTTCGTGGTTTACTGATCGAGCAGGCGCTGAAAACCGGCTATGACGACTGGACGCATTGGTTGCCGGCCGACCGTGCTTTCGCGGTGCCCTGTGAATCGGCGGGCCCTCCTACGCCCTACACTCGTTCTACCGCCCGCTCCGCGGGCTGGCAATGGCGAATTCCGCTGCAACACCGCATCGGCAACGGTCATGTTTTTTCAAGCCAGTTCACCACACCGGAAGCGGCCGCAGACGTCTTGATGAACAATCTCGATGGCAAGCCATTGGCCGAGCCGCGCATGTTGAAATTCGTGACCGGCCGTCGAAAACAGTTTTGGAACAAGAATGTGGTGGCGATCGGATTGGCAAGCGGCTTTATGGAACCGCTGGAATCCACCAGTATTCATCTTATCCAATCCGGAATTTCCAGACTCGTGCATTTGTTCCCGGACAAGAGATTCGATCAGGTCAACATCGACGAGTACAATCGTCAATCGCATTTTGAATTCGAACGGATACGCGACTTTCTCATTCTTCACTACAAGGCCAATGAACGCGAAGACTCGGAGTTCTGGAAATACTGCCGCAACATGAGCATTCCGGATACGCTCGCGAACAAGATGGAATTATTCCGCAGCAACGGACGGATCTTCCGGGAAAACAATGAAATGTTCGCCGAAGTCAGCTGGTTGCAAGTAATGCTTGGACAAGGTATCCGCCCAACGGATTACCACCCCATGGTCGACAACATGAAAGACGATGAAATCACCCAGTTTCTGGCTAACGTGAAAATGGTGATCGAAAAATCGGCCGAAATCATGCCGCAACACGAACAATTCATTGCCAAGCACTGTGCTGCAGCGCCGGTGATGTAATGCATATTGGATATTGAAATGACACCTTTCGACCTATCGGTATTATTTTTCCTGCAGCTCGCCGTGATTCTTGCGGCTTGCCGGATTGTCGGCATCATTTTCAAGAAAATGGGGCAG
Organism: uncultured Arenimonas sp.; assembly: GCA_964584915.1. Classification (GTDB taxonomy): domain Bacteria; phylum Pseudomonadota; class Gammaproteobacteria; order Xanthomonadales; family Xanthomonadaceae; genus Arenimonas. Next base: position 16,912 of record CAZPCE010000003.1, read on the forward strand.
TCGCAAGTTGTCAGCGAAATGATTACCGGCGTGTTGTTGGGGCCGTCCCTGCTCGGCTGGGCATTTCCCGAATTCAGCGCCTATCTTTTTCCGCCGGAATCCAAACCGATCCTGTTTGCCGTTTGCCAGGTCGGCCTGGTTCTGTACATGTTTTTGATTGGCGTCGATTTCGATGTCGATTTGATCAAGTCGCGCATTCGCAGCGCGGCCTCGGTATCGGCTGCCGGCATCGTGGTTCCTTTTATCTTCGGCGGTTTGATTGCGCTTTACCTGGTTAGCGACACTAGTTTGTTCCCCGAGAAAACCACATCCCTGCAAGCCATGCTGTTCATGGGGGCGGCAATGTCGATCACCGCTTTCCCGATGCTGGCGAGGATTATCTTTGAACAAGGACTGTCGAAGACTTCCACCGGGACTTTGGCTTTGGCTTCCGGAGCGATCGATGATGCGGCCGCCTGGTGTGTGCTCGCGATCGTGCTGGCCAGTTTCCAGAAAGATTTCAGTCTTGCCGTTTATGCGATCGGCGGCGGCATCAGTTTTGCGGTGATCACCTTGGTGGTGATCAAGCGATTGCTGTTGCCGCTCGGCCGAATGGTAGAGGCCGCCGGTGAAATGAGCCAAGGGACGCTCGTTTTCGTTTTGATGCTGGCCATGCTGGGCGCATGGTTCACCGATACCATCCAGATCTATGCCGTCTTCGGCGCGTTCATCATGGGCATCGCGATGCCACGCGGGAAATTCGCCAAGGAATTGCATCGACTAATCTATCCGCTGACGACAGCGTTTCTTTTGCCGGTATTTTTTATCTACTCCGGTCTCAACACCAAAATTGGCTTGGTCAATACGCCTTACTTGTGGATGATTACCGGCATCATTCTGATTGCCGCGATTGCCGGAAAAGGCGGCGCCTGTTATGCCGCTGCGAGGCTCAATGGCGAACCCCATCGCGAGGCGATGGCAATCGGCACGCTGATGAATGCCCGCGGCTTGATGGAACTGATCATCCTGAATATCGGACTGCAACGCGGCATTATCGAACCTGCGCTGTTCACCATCATGGTCCTGATGGCGGTTGTCACCACATTGATGGCGACGCCGATTTTCGAGCGTGTCTACGGTAGCAAAGTCCAGCGTGAAAAAATCAATGCCGCCATTTTGGTCAAATGAGTGCCGTTTCAAGAATGCACGCGGAAGCCAATAGAACGGACTATTTACGATGAAAAAAATTATCTCGCTGACATTCCTGCTGCTTTCAATTTCTGCACCTGCATTGGCGGCGAAAAACGACAGTTGCGTACCCAGTCCACTCGGGAAACGGGAATTGTATTTGCGCGGAAGTTTCAATACCTGGAATGCGCAGGATGAGAAAAAATTCATCTATCGTTGCAACCGTTATGAACTCATTACCGATATCATCGGCGAGCAAAAATTCAAGATCGGCGACGAAGCCTGGTCATCCGACGCCGACTTCGGCGCATCGGAGCCCATTACTGCCGCTGGAATTCCACTCTCTCCTATCGGCAAGGAACTGAGCTACCCTTTTTCCGGCAAGCAACGGATTACGCTTGATATGACTCAATCTGCCACCCATCCGGTATTGCAAATTTCCCAATGCGGAAACACGCCATTGGGCGTAGAGACCATTTACCTGCGCGGATCCATGAACACCTGGACCGCCAATGAAGACTACGCATTCCAATTCCATTGCGATGCCTATTATCTGAACGTCAACACGAGCGGGCGACATGCATTCCGGATCGGAGATGTCGCCTGGAGCGGGCAAAACAGTTTTGCCGCTCCGTCCGGCAGTACCAATACGATTGAAGCGGACAAAGCCTTCCGGATCGCACGCGTAGCCGACAACCCTGCGCTAGGCAATCTGCATTTTGATTTCACCGGCGAACATACGGTTCGCCTCGTCTTCGACGGCGGCAATGCCGGCACACCCAGCCTGACTATTGGTCCGAAGCAATTCGAAGCCGCCGGCCCCCAGGCAATCGAAGATCCGATTGCATTAAGCGTGCAATTCGATTCGCGTTCACTGCAGGACAAATCGCCGTTTGGTGCCGTTGTTACGGAAACTCCCTTGAGCATCGGCTTCACCGCCCTGCCCGGCATAACTAGTGCCACGCTGGTTCTGGAAAAACGCCTGCTGGAAGGTAATCAGGAAGTACTGGAATACAGTGCCGTCAATCGCGTTCCGATGGGCAAGCAGCACGATGGCCAGCGCGAGCGCTGGAGTGCCGGCGCCAGTTTCAAAGAAATCGGCGTGTACGGTTATTATTTCGAAATCCGCATCGGCGATAAAACCTATGTGTATCAGAATAATCGCGACGAGGTTCCGTGGACTCGCGAACGCGGTACGAACGGTATAGGTGCCATTGCCGAAATGCCGGAGAACATGAAAAGCATACGCCGCTACCGTCAAACCGTATTCGACAAAAATTACAAAGTACCGGCATGGGCGAAAGATGTCGTGTACTACTACATTTTTCCGGAACGTTTCCGTAACGGAAACGCACTCAATGATCCCAAGGCCGGTAAATACAAATATCACGACCATACCGCAGAATCACATCCGCAATGGCTGGGCATTCCCTACAAGCCCAATACCGGCGATGGTTCCGATGATTACTACAACAATGATTTTTTTGGCGGCGACTTGTCGGGCATCATCGAAAAACTCGATTACATTGCCGATCTGGGCGCCAATACGATTTACATGACGCCGATATTTCATGCCGTCAGCAACCACAAATACGACACGGCGGACTACAAACACATCGATCCGCACTTTGGCAGCAACGAAGATTTCGAAAAACTTTGCGAGGAAGCGGCGAAGCGAGGAATAAGGATATTGCTCGATACCTCTCTCAACCATACCGGCAGCGATTCGGTCTATTTCGACCGCTTCGGCAATTTCAAGAGCAATGGCGCTTTCGATAACGCCAAAATAAACCCGGCTTCGCCCTATGCCGATTGGTACAGTTTCGATGCGACGAAATCCGACCCCGAACAACAATACAAGGGCTGGGTAGGCGTTCGCGATTTGCCCGAATTGAACAAGGCATCGAAAAGCTTTCGCAACTATGCTTTCGGTGCGGACGATTCGGTCATGAAACATTGGCTCAACCTTGGCGCATCCGGCTGGCGCATGGATGTTGCTCCATGGGTGCCGGATGATTTCTGGCGCGAATGGCGGGCTGCGGTCAAAGGCCATAATCCGAATGCGATAACGGTGGCCGAAAGCTATTTCGATTCCTCTAAATTTTTCCTGGGCGACATGTTCGATTCCACGATGAACTATATTTTCCGCAACGCGGTCATCGACTATGCGAACGGAAAGCCGGCACCAGATAGTTACCGCCATATCGAATTCATGCGTGAAGTCTATCCGCAGCAGTCGTTTTATGCCTTGATGAACCTGCTATCGAGCCATGACCAGCCTAGAACCTTGCATGTACTTGGCTACCAAAATCCAGAAGCGAATTCGGCAACGATTGCGTCAGCCAAGCAAAAATTCAGGCTTGCGGTATTTTTCCAGATGACTTTCCCCGGCGCGCCTACGGTGTATTACGGCGACGAGGTCGGCATGATCGGCGGCGAAGACCCCTACAACCGCGCGCCCTACCCCTGGGCCGACAAGGGCGGAAAACCGGATATCGCATTATTGGCCGAGTTCAAGAAACTGATCCAGCTCCGCAAGGACAATCCGGTATTAAGCCACGGCAGCCTGGAAGCACCCTTGTTCATGAATGAAAATGTCATAGTGCTGGCACGCCAATTCGAAAATACCGTTGCCATAACGGCAACCAATAATTCGACGGCAGCACAAACAATCACCATTGATTTGCCGGCGAACATCAAAGCCCGGTCTTTTATCGACGCACTCAGCAAGCAAGAAATCCAAGCCATCGATGGAAAAATAAATATTACGGTTCCAGCACAATATGGGCTGGTATTAATCGCACAGCCGTAGGGTGGGCGTCGCCCGCCATCGCCTGATGCTCGATTGAACCATGGTGGGCAATGCCCACCCAACATTCAAATCAAATCTCGCCGCGCCAATTCTGGTCATGAGCTTTGAAACATTCGCGCAACTGCAAAACCTGAGATGGCTCCAAAGCGCCCTTCGACGCCCAGACAATATTCTGCTTCAGATGCTTGATACTGCTGGTCCCGACCACGGCGCTCGATACGCCCGAAAACGAGAGCGCAAACCTCAACGATAACTCGCCCCACTCCAGATCGAACGCCGGTGGATTCATGGCTTTCCAGCGATGCCAATAGGTTTCGCAGTAATCACCGGTCGGTACGGAATCAAATCGCCAGGGATGATTCGCAGTGGGTCGCTTGGCAATAAAGCCCTTACCTGGCATGCCTGATAATTGCCCATCCAATAAATGTTGATCGCAAATATTCAGTGACCCCATGAAACCATCGAAGCGATCCATGTTGATCGCATAACTCAGATCATCGTTATCGCCGGAATACGCAATCGCGATTATCTTGCCGGCCTGCTTTGCTTTCTCTAACGCATCCACGACCTCACTACCTTCCAACACGGCACTCGGACAGGAATGCAGATGCGCGATATCGATGCGATCAGTTTTCAGCTTGCGAAGCGCCTGCTCGACACCAGCGGTAATACAGGGCCCTGTCCAGTCTTCAATACCTTCAACGCCATAGCCAAGCTTGGTCGACAACACAAACTGGTTGCGCCTGGATGAAAGATGCTGGCCGATTCTTTGCTCTGAAATGCCATAACTGGGAGCGGTATCAATCAGATTGATACCGAGATCGATCGCGGTGTCGAGAATTTCATGCACGGCTGCTTCGGATAAGACTGCATTGCCTATTTGAATGGCCCCCAGCCCCAGTGAGGATACTTGCAGCCCCGTTGTGCCGTAGTTTCGTTTCTCAATCATTGGCATCTTCCGAACCCTGTTTATCACGCATTTTCTTCCGCGCCACCGCTGAAGGCTGCACAGCCCACATCCTCGCGGAACGCGCCGGCAAGCGAAATCCATAGCTTCCGCTTTCGATCCTCAAGGTCGCGCCGGTGAAAGATTCGCGGTAATCGCGGAACCAGTAAAAGCGGTTGTTTGTATCGACATTGAAGAGTACTTCGTAACCGCATTTATTGATGCCGGCCATGCCCTCCTGGCCACGGCGCCAAAATACGGCGCAGTCGTTGTAAGCCAGAACCTCCTGGCCAATGCCCTGCATTTTGTTGTGAAAACCTACCATGGCGACAATGTCGGCGCTTTTGTGCGCATCGAACCAGCGGCCGTTGTCGCCGGCCGTGTAGTCGCTGTAAACCATGGGCTCGCCACCAGCACGACCCAGCAAATAGGCATAGGCAATTTTTTCGTCGATGGGATCGAATAACAAATATCGAAAACCGCCATTGTTCGGAATGTCGTGGGTGATTGGCATGGTGAGTGCGCGCGCGGGATCGAGGGCCTGGCCGCTGGCAAATGGATCAACCAATTGATTGAAGCTTTGGCCGAATCCGAAAGCCCGTTTAAGCGTATTGAGCAGCGGAAAATCATAGGCACCGAAATTCAGCGGCATATCGCGCAGAAACGGAGCGAGGAAGCGGTCATAGTCGGTTGTACCGGCACCGCCACCCGTGATTATTTCCGCATAGAGAGGACGGCTGCCGATCAAGTCATCGCTGAAAACCGCGCGTAAGTGTTGGTTGGTCATGTGCTTGGCAGCATCAACCCGATAACCGTCAACGCCATAGGCATTCAGCACGCCGATATATTGTCGCTGCTGTTTTATCACCCAGCCATTAGCATCGAGATCCGGCAACCCGCGATCACCCGAGCCACCGCACAAGCGCCAATTCTGAACCTGGTAAACGTCCGTATAATCCGTAATGCAACGCGCTTCATGAAAATCAGTTGGCCCAAAAAGGTTTTTGGACAGATCGCCAAACATGCGCTGTCTCGAGAAATACTCACGTCGTCTCGTGTAATCGTATAACCCGGCAGTGCCCGGAAAATCCAGCGCTCCGTCGCGTTCATTTGCCATGTGGTTCAAAACGATATCGGCATACACCCTGACGTTTTTTTCGTGCAGGGCGACGACCATTGCCTTGAAAGTTTCCGTATCGCCCCGGCAATGGCTGATGACGCGATAGTCCTGCGGCTGATAACGGAAATACCAGGCGCAATCCTCACCCGACTTCAGAGGCGGAACAACCAATACCGCGCGATAACCCAGATTCGCAATCTCGTCCGCCTGCTCGGCTACGCGCGAATAGGGCCAATCAAAGGCGTGCAGAACGACGTCGGCGTTTGCGTAACCGGCAGGAAATATTCCGGCTATCAGCACATAAAAAAAAGATTTAATCAGCTGCGCATGCATTACCGGCTCCTGATTTTATTCGAAAGACCGATGCTCTTTGGATTTGCATCCCGACCGGACAATTGACCCGGTTCTTGCCAAAAAAAACCTTGCCAGTTCTCACTGGCAAGGTTTAACCGGGGAAGGACACTAACTATTAGAATTTGTAATTTAAACCCAGCAAAACGGTACGGCCGTAGACACCATAACGTTTGGGAGCCGTATCATCGCCACGCAGGTAGTATTGGCCATAGGGGTCGTTCGTCAGGTTATTGACCTGCAACAAGAGCGACAATCCTTCCCAATTGCTTCCTTCCTTGAAGTTGTAGCCGACCTGGAGATCGGTGATGACTTCCGGTGCGTAGTAATCGAATGTGCGATTGCCCGCAAAGCCCCTTTCTTCGCCCAAGAACTTGTCGCGATAGCGCTTGCTGATGCGTGCAGAAAAACCGTGTTTCTCGTAGTAAAAACTTCCGTTTGCACTGAGCGTGGACAAACCCTGCAAAGGACGAGCCGAACCGGGGCCGTCAGTCTCGATGCTGCTCTTTATGTCGGATGCATTCAGTGTGAAACCGAAGCCATCAAGCTTGTCCCAGACCATGCCCAGCGGAAAGGAAGCATTGAATTCGAGACCTTTGACATAGCCACCGGTGCCATTGAGGAAATATCTCACAACGCCAGTGTTGCTTACCGGGGTCAACGCTCCCGGATTCACGTAACCGGTAAAATCAAACTCGGCATCCTGATCGTAACTGAAGGTCGTCAGTTTTTTGTAGAAATATGCCAACCCGATGAACGCTTTGTTGTCGAAATATTTTTCGTACGCCAAATCGTAGGAATTCGTACGTGTCGGTTCCAACTTCGGATTGCCCGCATTGCCTCTCCAGAAGCACTGGGTAGGAAGCAAAACGCCATGGTACTCATTAGGGCCTTCAAAATCGCATCGATACTGGTTGCTTGCCCTCATTTTATCAATTCGTCCGCGAGCCAGTGTTTTGGCTGCCCCGAAACGGATGAACTGTTCATACGGGAGTTCGAAAGAAAGATTCAAGCTGGGCAGGAAATCGTTGTATTGCGCACCGTCGGTTATTGGAGTCGCAATGGTTCCTGCACCATTTGAAGCAAAACCCTCAGAGCTTTGGTCGGTCTTGATAAACTGCATTCCCACATTGCCTCTGACCGGCACGGACCCCAGGTCCGTATCGATGTTCAACTGTGCGAACGCGGTCGTCACCTTTTCGTTTACCGACCAGTTCTTGTCGTAAACATCGCCAGGGCTGTTAAGCGAACGGGTATAGAGGCCACTGTTCAACGCCGCTTCCATATCGAAGGCGATGATCGGCATTCCGCCGGTCAGACTGTGATTAACCTGCCCCTGCAGAAATGATGCGGGGATCGGTGTAGGTACTGCGCTGCCCGCAGCCAATCTGAGAATGTATTCGATCCCTTCACGGCTCTTGTCTCGATCGGAATAATTAACGCCGAATTCGACGCTGCTGAAAGCCCCTTCGAGAAAGTCTCGCTTCAGGTTCAAGCGGAAAGCAAATTGGTCATCGCGAACCTTGAAATCCTTGAGATAGCCAGCCTGCCCCCAACCGGAACTATCGGTCAGGTTAATAATCCCTGGGTCCGCATTATTCAAACCAAAGGAATAAGTGGGCAATCCGGTACTTGGATTAATCGTAAAGTTGACGGTTTGCGACAGCGGATTATCCGCAGCATCGGTAGCGCCAGCATAAAGCTCGAGAATCATGTCGTCACGCTTGGCGCTCGAGCCGCTGACGTCCAGCACTGCTGTCCAATCCTCATTCAGCTTCAATTTGTTGTTCCAGCCAATCGAGAAAATCTTGTCGTTGCTGGTATTCAGCTCGTGCTTTTGTACAGGAGTAATGCCGGAAAATGTGCCGCTCAAGACATGCGTCAGGCCAAATAGCTCGCCTGTGGTGATATTGGTAGGATTTGCTCCGGTCCAGCCGAGCCCCATTTCCATGCCGCGAGCGACTTCAGCCTTGTCGAATTTCGAAAAGAAAATGTCCAATTCGCTGTGAAACTTATCGTTGGGCTTGTATTCGAGCACAGCCATCACGCCGGTGCGCACGTTATCGGTAGAAGATGCGCGTTGCTTGCTGCCTTCCTGAAACAAAGCCGTCCCGCCCGCGACCGAAGCATCCGTCTTATAGCCGGTTGCTTCCCATTGTTCGTTTTGACCGGGCGAATCAAGGCGTGCAATACCCAGGGCGATGCCAAACGTATTGTCTGCAAACTGGTCGATATAGGTGGCGCTCAGGCGGCTGCCCCGATCCGAAAAGCCCGGGTTTATTTCGCCGAGCGAATTTTCTTCCAGACGACCATTCAGAGAGATATTGCGTTCGCGATAATTGAGCGGCTTAAGCGTTTGCAAGTCGACGGTGCCGGACATGCCCTGGCCCACCAGCTTGGCATCTGGCGTTTTGTATATGGTCACTCCACCGATCAACTCGGAAGGATATTGGTCGAACTCGACACCACGATTGTCACCGACGCTAACTTGCTCGCGTCCATTCAACAGGGTCGTTGAAAAATCGCCGGCGAATCCGCGGATGTTGATTTCCGATGCACGACCGGCGATTCGCTGGGACGTGATGCCCGGTGCGCGGGAAATGGCATCGGCGATGGAATTGTCGGGAAGCTTGCCAATATCTTCTGCCGAAATAACTTCAACGATCGATGTTGCTTCTTTCTTTTTCTCGATAGCGGTTTCAATACTGCGGCGAATGCCGGTAACCTTGATCTCGTCAAGCTCGGCAGTCTCGCCTTCTTTCTTCTTCTTGGCGGCAACGTCTTGTTCTTCTTTGGTGGCAGCATCTGCTTGCTGGGCAAAACTATTCGTACTTGCCAGCAGGAATGCCGCCGCACAGGCCGCAGCAATGGGATTGAGTTTAAAGATCGCCTGTCGCTCTGCGTTTCTTTTCGCTTTATTGGCGTCGCTGTGCATGTTGTTCCCCGTTAGTTGGTTGTAGACCAGTCAATACAAGTCCTGAAACGGCCCTTCGTGTAGCAAAAGTACTATTCAGAACAAAAGCTCTAAACCGAAATGTAACAAAATTAGAGAACATGTCAAATGGTGAATCAATCAGATTTGACACGGTGATTCGCCAATAAATATCAGTATATTCAATAAATACATATACTTAATTGAATATCTTAAAGCCAGCACCTTCAATTATTTAAGTTATATTTTTATAAATGTAGTTAAGTTACTTAATAAAATCACTCAACCCGGTTCTTTTGTAACCCAAAAACAGCCGATTCGTTCAGCTTTGCGTTGACCGGGCAACCCCAAAACACGTACTTTGCACACTTCCCTGTCCCCAACTGCAATAAATAGCGAGCCTCTCCGCATGACAAGCCTGCCTCCCGCCAAGCAAGCCAGCTTTGCAAATCCGCGATTGTTGGCCGATATCGGTGGTACATATGCCCGATTTACTCTCGAAACGGCACCCGGCCTGTTTGAGCACAGCCAATCATTGCGTTGCGCCGACTATCCCGATTTCCATGCCGCGATTACGAGCTACCTGAAAGGCTTGAAAATAGAACGCATACGGAATGCCGCGCTCGCGATCGCAAACCCCGTGTCCGGTGACCAGGTAAGAATGACCAACTACCACTGGCAGTTTTCAATTGAAGAAATGCGTGAGCGTCTTCAATTCGACAATCTGGTGGTGGTGAATGACTTCACCGCATTGGCGATGTCCTTGCCGAAATTGCTGCCCAATCAACGCCGTCAAATTGGCGGCGGCCACTCCGTCGCCGACAGCGTGATCGGCTTGATTGGCGCCGGCAGCGGGCTGGGTGTATCCGGCCTTATTCCTGCGGGCGCTGGCTGGGTTGCCCTCGGCTCGGAAGGTGGGCACGCCAGCTTTTCGCCACGCAACGCCCGCGAAATTGCGATTCTTGAATTCGCATGGAAACAGCTTGAGCACGTTTCGTTCGAGCGTCTTTTGTCCGGACCCGGCATTGAATTGATTTATCAAGCGCTGAGTGACCGCGCAAAAAACAAGAACGCCGAAAATCTCGCTGCACCCGAAATCACGTCGCGCGCATTGAACGGCAGCGATCCGGTCTGCGTTGAAACGCTCGAAGCCTTTTGTGAAATGCTGGGGACCGCTGCAGCCAACCTCGCGGTAACGCAGGGCGCGCTCGGCGGCATCTATATCGGCGGCGGCATCGTGCCCCGCCTCGGCGACTATTTTGACCGCTCCCGCTTTCGCAAACGCTTTGAAGATAAAGGCCGTTTCAGCGATTACCTGAAAGGCATCCCCACTTTCGTGATCACCGAATCGAATGCCACCTTCATGGGTGCATCGGTTATTTTGGCGGCGCAACTGGGTGGACTGGAAGCATCGGATGACTCCAGCATATTGAACCAGATTCGTCGCGTGCGCGACGGCTTGTCGCCAGCCGAGCAACGGGTTGCGGACCTGGTGATTGCGCAGCCAAGAACGGCATTGAATGAGCCCATAGCAAAACTCGCACGCGCGGCGAATGTAAGCCAGCCGACCGTGATTCGTTTTTGCCGTTCGCTTGGTTGCGACGGGCTTTCCAATTTCAAACTCCGGCTTGCTTCCAGCCTGACCGGTACCATGCCCATTACCCACATCCAGGTGACCGACAGCGACAGCATGCTGGAACTGGGCGACAAGGTGCTCAGCAATACCGCTTCCGCAATATTGCAGGTACGAAACCACCTGAATCCGAAAACCATCGACCAGGTCGTTCGCCTGATTGCCGATGCAAAGCGCGTCGAATTTTATGCAGTCGGACATTTCGGCAGCGTTGCCGATGATGCCCAATTCAAATTTCTGCGCATGGGTGTTTCGGCAATGTCCTACACCGCGCCGCGTTTGCAGCTACTGGCTGCCAACGTGCTCGACCCGAGCGTCGTCGTCGTCGTAATCAGTGGCAGCGGCCAGATACAGGAATTGCTCGAAGTCGTCGACAAGGCAAAGGAACGCGGTGCAACGGTGGTAGCGATTACCGCAAGCCAGTCCACCCTGGCACGCAAGGCAGACGTCGCGTTGATTCTCGACAATATTGAAGATTCGGCCTCGCAGGTTCCGATGATCAGCCGGATACTGCATCTGCTGATGATCGATATCCTCGTCGTCGGACTCACGATGCAGCGCGGAATCACCCCGCCCGCGATCGAGAAAGAAGCCAGCCTTGCATTGGACGAAGCGCGCCCGCAACACTCGCAAGGCACTGAAGGCAAGCAACCCGGCCCAGGCCTGCATTTATCCGGAGAGCTCGCGCATTTAAGCGCCAACCCTCCTTCCCTCAAGCGCAACTAGGTTCGGCATGCCATAAATACCGAAGGGACAAGAAATGAAATTCCTGCTTTGCCTTTTTATTTCGTTCGTGTTTTGCGCCCATGCAAATGCGGACTCGACTCCCTCCACGGCATCCGCCAATGTCCATATTCTTGATCCGATGGCGATGCCCGACCTGGATCGCCAACGCATCATCCGCATCTATTTGCCGCCCGGTTACGAGCAAAGCGATCGCCGCTATCCCGTACTTTACATGCACGATGGCCAGAACCTGTTTGACAGCGCTACCTCGTATGCCGGCGAATGGGGTGTGGATGAAGCATTGGATTCGTTGGCAAAATCGCAACATCTCGAAGTCATCGTTGTCGGCATAGACAACGGCAAGGAAAAACGCATGAACGAACTGAGTCCCTGGACGAACAAGCGGTTCGGCAACGCGGAAGGAATCCAGTACACCGGTTTCATCGTGAATGTATTGAAACCTTATATCGACCAGCATTACCGGACACTGGCCGACCGGGAAAACACCGCCATCATGGGCAGCTCGATGGGCGGTCTTATTTCACATTACGCGATCCACCAATATCCCGGTGTTTTCGGCATGGCGGGTATTTTTTCACCCTCTTACTGGTATTCCCGCCAAGTGTTCAAACACACCCAGGAACACTCCGTGCCACCAGACACAAGGCTTTATCTGATGACCGGAAGCAAGGAAGGCAGCCAAGCGGTGAACGGGCTCGAAAAAATGACAAAGCTGTTGAACAAACAAAAACATCCTGCCAGCAACCTGCGCAGCGAAGTCGTACCCGATGGCGAGCACAACGAAAAATTCTGGCGTAGCGAGTTTCCGAAAGCGGTCTCCTGGCTATTCGAAAAACAAGCGTCCGGGATATAGTTTCAATCCATCCGGATTCACGATAACGAGCTCATCGCATGGCAGAACACGCAGCACTTTTCAATCCGCGCCCGACCATCACGTCGCACAGACTCGCTGATGGCCAGGCCTGCTGGATTATCGATGACGTGTTGCTTCAGCCGGAACGCTTGCGGCAACTGGCGATCGAACACGCGGCCGATTTCAGCATGGCGCCCTTCAATGCCTACCCTGGCCTCGAGTTTCCGATGCCTCAGTCGGCAAGCGACCAATTGCGGGATTTTTTCAATGTCCACCTGCGCAATCTATTCCATGCAAGGCGCACGGTAAAAATGAATAGCCGGATGGCGATGGTGACATTGCCTCCGGAACAATTGCTGGCACGCCAATGGATTTGCCATCGCGACAGCGCGTGGGTCGATCCCGGGCATTGCATCGCCGCTTCGGTGCTGTATCTATTCCATAATCCGAATCTGGGTGGAACCGACTTTTACGCACCGGTTCGCCCCATGCCTGAAATAGAAAGACTCGTGCACGACGCCAGTACCATGGAAAACGCGCAGTTCGCCGCGAAATATCCGATACCGGCGAATTATTTCCAGGGTGCGCCGGGGTATTTTGAACGCATCGGCCGAATACCGGCGAAATTCAACCGGATGATTTTTTATGACGGACGGATTTTCCACTGTGCCGATATTCACTCACACGAAAGCATGAGCCCGAATCCCGTTTTCGGTCGGCTTACGCTAAACGGTTTTTTTACCTGCACGAGAAAAGCTTCGTAGGAGGCCGCTTGCGACCGCCATGGACGGCGGGAGTGTCGAAAATGCAGGAGCATTTTTCCGACCGGGCGATTTCCACCGGGCCCAAGGGCTCTCCTACGCATTCATGGCGGCTTGCTACTTCTGCACAAACACACTCACTGATTGCGCCGGCAACGTAAGCACGGCAACACCCTTTGCATCACTGCCGATTTCAAGCGCCACTTTCGGGTAAATGATCGAAAATGTTTTATCCGGCTGCAGATTTTTTGCTTTTAGGCCAACACCCGCCTTGCCGTAATTGATCAACACAAGGCTTGTTTCAGAACCGAATTGCCGTTGAAAACCGAGAACTTCGCCGTCAACGAACGCAAACTGATAAGTTCCTTTGGCAATCGACGGATATCCGTTTCTCAGGACAAGCATGGCTTTGTAGAAAGACAATATCGAATCGGAATCCTGCAATTCCGAGGCTACATTTTGCTCGGTGATATTGTCAGCGTAGGCCCGAAACGGCGTATTCGAACTAAACCCGCCTGCATCACGGCTCCAACTCATCGGAATACGCAACCGCGCATCGGGGCCGAGCGAGTTGTGATTGCCCATGCCGATTTCTTCACCGTAAAAAATGAATGGCGTACCTGGCTGTAACAGATAGGTGGCCGCTGCCAGACGGTACTGCGCAAGGTTTCCGCCCACCTGATTCCAAAGACGGTCACCGGCAAACTGGTCATGGTTCGAGACAAAACTGGCCAGATGATTGTCTGCCGAGCCGAAGTAGTTCGCGATTTTTTTCATCGCTGCGCGATCGCCCTTGGCCGCCTTCGCCAACTCATACTGATAGCCGAAAGCAAACGCATGACCGCATGCCGTCTGTGCGGCGTACTGCTTGGCACTCTCCGGCGCTTCGCAGACCATGTAGCGATTGGGATAATGCGTGCCAAGTTCCTTGATCAACAGGTTCATCATCACGTAATTGCCGGGCTGGTCGTACCAGGCGTCCTTTCCGTTTTCGATCAGATGGGCCACGGCATCGAAGCGGAATCCGTCGACGCCACGATTGAGCCAGAACCGCATATTGTCGAGATGGAAATTGATCACTTTCGGATTCAGCAGATTGAAATCCGGCATGGTGTCGTTGAATTGGGCCAGGTATGCGCCGTTGTAGGTGGCGACCCAGGGATTCCGGCCATAGATTTCCCAAGCCTTGGGCGCAGTGTCCTGCCAGACAAACCAGTCTCGGTAGGGATTATTCGGCGATGAAGCGGCATTAATGAAAGCCGGATGCTGGCTGCTGGCGTGGTTAATCAGGTAATCCATCACGATGCCGATTCCGCGGGCATGTGCCTGTTTGATCAGCTCATCGAAATCCGCCAGCGTGCCGTAAGCCGGTTCGATATTTCGATAATCCTTGACCGCGTAGCCATGATCGCCATCCTGGCTCACGGTCGTCGGCATCAGCCAAATGCCCTTCACACCCAAGGCTTTCAGATAATCCAGCCGCTGAATCAGGCCGCGCAGATCGCCGATGCCATCGCCATTACTGTCTTGATAGCCGCGCACATAAATTTCAATGAAAGCGCCGTGCGACCAATCCGCCGAAAGAGGACTGCCAGGATCAGCAATTCGAACGGTGCCTGCATTCACCGACGGCAGTACGCCGACTTTATCCTGAGCCAGAGACACCGGGGATCCACACAGACCCAGCAGCATCAAAACCAGCGGAACAGACCACAGCCTGAAAAGCTTTTCTGCCATCAAACGCATACTCCACCCCCAGAATATGTAGAGAAACTACTTCCAATGAAGCCGACCAATCACGAATAAATTAGCATCTAGCTGGACATAATGATACTCAAGGCATAAAAATGTAGTAAAGTTACATGATTAAATATGTCTATCCGGGTCGGCGGCCCAAGCGCGGACCAGACGACGTAATGGATTGGGTACAGCATAAGGACAGGTGACTATGGGAGCACGTCGAGCCAGAAAGCATAAATACATGCTTGCCGGGCTTGGGCTGTGCTTTCCTGTGCTTTCGGTCGCTGCAATGCCTTCGCCATCGCTGACGGACTGCGACCAAGCCGGGTTTGAACACCGATTGAGTCGCGCGGAAGCAAATACCGGAAAAACCGATGCCCGTGCGGTCTGGCTGAACCGCTCGACGCTGCGCTGGCCCAAGATCGACAATTTCGGCGATTTCAAACTGTATTTTTCATCGACCGGAAAAATAAAAGTCGGCAAAGGGAAACCAGTTTCCGGTAGCGATGGTTTTCTGGCTCTCGAATCGTTTCAAGGCGAATTACCCGAAACTATTTCATCTCGCTTTCGTTATGTGGCTGCTGGTGCCGAGCTTGCGATAAAACCGGCGGACCTGGATCAATTGCCGCTACTGCACAAGCAGCAATTGATATTGGTGAAGGAGGACAACAAAGGCAGGACCCTCGATTTCACCGCCACGCAAATTGCCGGCGCAATTGATGATCTATACCGCGATGCCGAAAATGCATCGGGTCTCGGTGCAAGCCTTTTGCCAGACGGCACGAAGTTCAGCGTTTGGGCACCGACTGCGCGAATGGCGAGCGTTTGCGTTTACGACGGCCCCGACGGCAAGGCCGGCGCACGCCACGAAATGCAATGGAATGCGGTGACCGGAATCTGGTCTGCCAAAGCCCAAGGCAATCTTGAGGGCAAATACTATCGCTACCTGCTGGATGTTTATGTGCGCGATGACGGCCTAGTCAGAAACGCGGTCACCGACCCCTACTCCATCAGCCTGAGCAGCAACTCGGCGCGAAGTTATATCGCCGATCTTGGCAGCGAAAAACTGAAGCCGCTTGCCTGGGATAAAACACCGCCATCCGGAAAAGTGAAACACCAGACCGACATGGTGATTTACGAATTGCATGTTCGCGACTTCTCGATCAACGATAACAGCGTCAGCGTGGCCAACCGCGGCAAGTACCTGGCATTTACCGAGTTGCAATCGGATGGCATGAAACACCTTTCCGCATTGTCGAAAGCGGGCCTGACCGATGTACATCTGTTGCCGGTATTCGACATCGCGACCATTCCCGAAAAAGCCTGTACCTCGCCCAACATCAGCGGCGCGCCAGACGGCGAACAGCAGCAGAAAATCGCCACTGCATCGGCCGGCGCGGATTGTTTCAACTGGGGCTACGACCCATTCCATTTCAATGCGCCCGAAGGCAGTTATGCCAGCGATGCAAACGACGGCGCGAAACGCATTCTGGAATTTCGCGGCATGGTAAAAGCCCTGCACGACAGCGGTCTGCGAGTCGGGATGGACGTGGTCTACAACCACACCAGCACCTCCGGCCAAAACGAAAAATCGGTGCTTGACCGCATTGTTCCCGGCTACTACCAGCGCCTGAATGCCGACGGAGGCGTTGAACATTCGACCTGCTGCGACAACACGGCGACGGAAAACCTGATGATGGGCAAGCTGATGCTCGATTCGGTCGCACTGTGGGCAAAGCAATACAAAATCGATTCGTTTCGCTTTGACTTGATGGGACACCAGCCGCGAGCGGTAATGGAAGCTTTGCAAAAGCGGCTCGACAATGAAACCGGCCGTCATATCAACCTGATCGGCGAAGGCTGGAATTTTGGCGAAGTGGCGAATGGCGAACGCTTTGTCCAGGCGTCGCAACTATCCTTGAATGGCAGCGGCATCGGAACCTTCAGCGATCGTGCACGCGATGCCATCCGCGGTGGTAGTGCCGGCGATAACGGTGAGGCATTGGTCAAGCGACAAGGCTATATCAACGGACTGGGTTATGACCCGAACGAAGCCAACATCGGCACTGATTCCAAAATGGAATTATTGAAAACGGCAGATATGGTCAGAGTCGGCCTCGCCGGTTCATTGCGTGATTTCGAAATGCTCGATGGCGACGGCAAGACGAAACGGCTCGAGCAATTACCTTACGGTGACCAACCCGCAGGCTACGTCAGCCAGCCCAGTGAAGTGGTGAACTACGTCGACAACCACGACAACCAGACCTTGTTCGATATCAACGCCTACAAATTGCCCTTGAATACCAGTGCCGACGATCGCGCACGCGTGCAAATGCTGGGCATGGCAATCAATGCTTTCAGCCAGGGCGTCGCCTACTTCCATGCCGGGATCGAGACCCTGCGTTCAAAATCCATGGACGGCAACAGCTACGATTCCGGCGACTGGTTCAACCGTTTGGATTGGCGGTTTCAAGACAATTATTTTGCTGCCGGTTTGCCGCCGGCACGCGATAACGAAAAAAACTATTCCCTGATCAAGCCACGGCTGCAAAACGCGTTGATAAAACCGGGTGCAGAACAGATCCGATTTGCCCGCGATGCATTCAATGACCTGTTGAAAATCCGTGCGAGTTCCAGCCTGTTCCGTTTGCCGACGGCGGAAGCGATCAAGCTGCGCCTGAAGTTTTACAACACGGGACCAGGACAGAATCCGGTGCTGCTGATCGGCCACCTGACCGGTGCGATCGACGGCAAAAACCATGAAAACGCAAATTTCAGCGAGCTGGTCTATTTTATCAATGTCGATAAAAAGACTCAGCAGATAAGGCTTCCCGATGAACGCCATAAAGCCTATGTGCTTCATCCCGTGCATTTGAATTCCGATGCCGCGGACAAAAGGCCTGCGGATCAAGCCAACTACGATTCACGTGACGGAAGTTTCAATATTCCGGCCAGGAGTGCGGTCGTATTCGTCATCAAGGAAGCGAACAAACCATGAGCTCAGCGAGTGAAAAACCACTTCCAAAACCGTGGAATGCATCGTGCCTGGTCGCCGATATCGGTGGAACCCACGCACGCTTCGCAATCGCAACTTCGGCACAAAACGTTGCCGAACACGATGGCCTCATACTCGCCAACAAACAAACTTATCGGGTCGAAGAATTTGAATCGCTGACAGATGCATTACTGGACTATCTGGGAAAAATGTCGCCGGAACAAAAACCGGCCAATGCAATACTGGCGGTTGCCAGCGCAATTACCGACGACAAGATCGGCTTTACCAACAGCGAATGGGGTTTCTCGATTTCGGCCTTGAAAAAAGAACTGAAACTCGACGAACTGCAGGTTATCAACGACTTCGCAGCGGTAGCCTGGGCACTGCCCTTGCTTGAAACAGATGATGTCGAAGCTGTCGGCTCGCCCGGAATACCGGTTTTGAAAAAGCCGGGGGTTTATGCGGCACTCGGCCCCGGCACCGGACTCGGCGTATCCGGACTGAAGATCGAGGCAGGCAAGAACATCGTGCTGGAAACCGAAGGCGGTCATATTAGTTTTGCGCCGCGCACTCGCGATGAAATAAAAATTTTGCAGTTTTTGCTGAATGAATTCGAACGGGTTTCATACGAACGTCTGCTGTGCGGCAACGGCCTGGTAAACCTGTATCGGGCACGAAGCGATTTAATGGAGCTGCCGGCAAGCTTATCGACGCCGGAAGCGGTATCCTCGGCTGCGCGACAGGGTGATCCGGCGGCAAATGCGGCGGCTCGGGACTTCTGTTCCATTCTTGGCGCCTTCGCCGGCGATACCGCACTGATGTTCGGTGCCTGGCAAGGCGTTTATTTGTCGGGGGGAATGTTACCGCACGTGATGGATGAAAACGGCAAGGCTTTATTTCGGCAGGCATTTGAAGACAAGGGTCGTTTTTCAGCGCTATTGGTGAAAACACCGACCTGGATAATTAAGCGAACGGATATAGGCAAGCTCGGAGCCGCCAGTCTGTGGATCAGCAACAAGGAAAATCAAGGATGAAATACAAAGGATGACTAGCCCCGCCGTAACGTCGGTAGCACTGCTTTTCGGTGCCGGCGGCGATCTTGCAACACGCATGCTCTGGCCGTCGCTGCACCATTTATATACTGAAGGATTATTGCCGCCCGGGTTGAAGATGATCGGCAGCGGCCGCTCGTCGCAAACCTCCGAGGATTTTCGTACGGAACTGAAATCCTCATTGAAACAATTCGGCCACAAGAAAGCGCATACCGATGAAAACATCGATGCGTTTCTGCAACAAGTCCATTACGTCACCATAGATGTAAACGATGCCGGCGCATTCGAAAAACTGAAGGAACATATTCCAGGCGATGCCGAACTGCTTTGCTACCTTTCGACTTCGCCTGCGCTTTACACCACGATTTGCCGCAACCTGCACCAGGCAAAACTGGTAACGCCGTCGACCCGGCTGATTCTGGAAAAGCCGATAGGCCACGACCTGAAAACCAGCCTGGAAATTTCCAATGCCGTCGCCGAAATTTTCGATGAAAGACAGACTTACCGGATTGACCATTATCTCGGCAAGGAAACCGTGCAGAACCTGCTCGCATTACGGTTCGCCAATTGTCTGTTCGAACCGATCTGGAATGCGAACACGATCGATCATGTTCAAATTACCGTTTCCGAGACCGTCGGACTTGAAGGCCGCCGGGGGTATTACAACGATGCCGGTGCGTTGCGCGATATGGTGCAGAACCATATCCTGCAAACACTCGCGTTGCTGACAATGGAACCGCCATCGAGTCTATCGCCCGACGCGGTTCGCAATGAAAAGGTAAAAGTGCTGCAAAGCCTGCGCCCGATCAACGCAAACAATGTCCACAAGACGACCGTTGCCGGACAGTACGTTGCAGGCGCATACGATAACGCTCCAGTTCCGGGCTATTTGCAGGAAACCGGCGCCGTACTTGGCAGCAAAACGGAAACCTTCGTTGCTATCCAGGCGCATATCGACAACTGGCGCTGGAAAGGCGTTCCGTTTTTCCTGATGACCGGAAAACGCATGGCGACGCGCTATACCGAAATCATCGTGCAGTTCCGCCAGGTGCCGCATAATATTTTTGAAAGCAGCGGCAACAATATGGTGAAACCGAATCGCCTGGTGATCCGTCTGCAGCCGGAAGAAACCATCACGCTGGAATTGATGAACAAGGAACCGGGACTTTACGGCGTGCAACTGCATCCGGTCGGGCTCAATCTGTCGTTGACCGAAGCCTTCGAAACACCGCGCCAACGGATAGCCTACGAGCGTTTGTTGCTCGATGCGATCAACGGAAACTCGACCTTGTTTGTCCGCCGCGATGAACTGGAAGCGGCATGGTCGTGGATTGACGGCATTCACCGCGCCTGGCAAGACGCCGGCATCAAGCCAAAACTCTATGCCGCAGGCACGATGGGTCCGGAAGAAGCGGAAGAACTGAAACAACGATCAAAGGCACATTGGGATGATTGACAGTCCGGACGCATGGCACGAGTTTGCTGATCGCGAACAATTCAACGAAGCATTGACGCAAAGATTGGCTGACAGTTTGCAATCGGCGAGTTTGTCGCAAGCGCATGTGTTGCTTGGGCTGTCCGGCGGAACAACGCCGATGCCTGCGTATCGTGCGCTTTCGCAAAAAGAATTGGCATGGAACAGGATCAGGTTGCTGCTGGTTGACGAGCGCTGGGTAGCCAATACTCATGCCGACAGTAACGAACGAAACATACGCGAAGCCTTTGCCGGCAATGCCGTTGCCGAAAAAAACATTGTCGGACTCTGGTCTGATAAAGCCGATCTCGAATCGGCAGCCATTGCCGCCGACCAGAAGCTCGCTGCCATCAACGAAGTGATGGATATCGTCGTGCTGGGTATGGGCGAAGATGGACATTTCGCTTCGTTTTTTCCGACCGGCAAGGAATTCAACAATGCTATCTCGACAACGGGCTCGCGCTTCGTGCTGCCCATCAGCCCGATGCCGGATCACGCACCGCATCCACGTTTGACGATGAGCCTGGCGTATATTCAACGTGCGAAGCGTATTATTCTGGCCATCACCGGCGAGAAAAAACGCCTGGTCCTGAAACAGGCAATCGCCGAAGGCGATGCGCGCCGGTTGCCGATTGCCGCATTGTTCAAGACGAATTCGCCGGCCGTGGAAATTTACTGGAGCAAATAAGTGGCACTCAATACCGTTATCGCTGAAGTTACTCAGCGAATAGAACAACGCAGTCGCGATTTGCGCCATGACTACGAAACTCGCATGCGCGCGGCAAAACCGAATGGCCCTGCGCGGGGTCGCTTGTCCTGCTCCAATCTTGCCCATGTCATCGCCGCTGCCGGCACCGACAAAGACGCACTGAAAGTCGCGGCCTGGCCAAACCTCGGCATCGTCACTGCCTTCAACGACATGCTGTCGGCACATCAGCCGTTCGAAAAATTCCCCGCCATCATCCGCAACGCCGCAAGAAACGTTCGCGCCACCGCGCAAGTCGCCGGTGGCGTACCCGCGATGTGCGATGGTGTTACACAGGGGCAACCCGGCATGGAGCTTTCGCTGTTCAGTCGCGACGTGATTGCGATGGCGACGGCGGTATCGCTCAGCCATGATTCTTTCGATGCCGCATTGCTGCTCGGCGTCTGCGACAAGATCGTACCAGGCCTGTTCATGGGCGCCGCCGCTTTCGGGCATTTGCCAATCTTGTTTGTACCGGCCGGCCCCATGCCATCTGGCATTCCCAACCCGCAAAAAGCGAAAGTTCGCCAGTTGTACGCCGAAGGCAAAGCGACGCGCGAAGAATTGCTGGAAGCCGAAGCCGGTTCGTATCACGCACCTGGTACCTGCACGTTTTACGGCACCGCCAATTCAAACCAGATGCTGATGGAGTTGATGGGCCTGCATGTTCCCGGCAGTGCATTCATTCCGCCGAATACACCTTTGCGCACCGCGCTTACCGAAGCCGCGGTCGAACGCGCGGCGAAAACAACGGCACTCAATGAAGCAAACTACCTGCCTTTCGCCGAAGTGATCGATGCACGCTCGATCGTGAATGCCGTTGTCGGCCTGATGGCGACAGGCGGTTCCACCAATCATATGTTGCACCTGATCGCGATGGCACGCGCGGTCGGCATTCGTCTTACCTTGCACGACATGGCGGACATTTCCGCCGCCACACCCTTGATGGCAAGGATTTATCCGAACGGTGTCGCCGACGTAAACGGTTTTCATGCGGCGGGTGGCATGGCATTCGTCGTACGTGAATTGATCGATGCCGGTCTGGTACATGCCGACGTGAATACCGTCTGGGGCAAGGGTCTGGAGCATTACGCGAAAGAACCGGTCTTGATCGACGACAAACTGGTTTGGCGCGATCCACCCGAACTCTCCGGCAACACCGAAATTCTCAGATCGTTGTCAGAACCCTTCACTCCCGATGGCGGATTGCGAATCGTCTCAGGCAATCTGGGCCAAGGCGTGATCAAGGTGTCGGCGGTGAAACCAGAACATCACATCGTGCAGGCACCAGCCCGCGTGTTCGACGACCAGGAAGATTTTGCACGTGCGTTCAAGGCAAAAGACATCACCGGCGACGTCATCGCTGTCGTGCGTTTCCAAGGGCCAAGCACCAACGGCATGCCGGAACTGCACCAACTCACGCCCTTGCTTTCGAGCTTGCAAGACAAGGGCCATAGCGTTGCACTGATTACCGATGGTCGCATGTCGGGTGCGTCGGGCAAGATTCCGGCGGCGATTCACATCACGCCGAGCGCCGATAAAAACGGCCCGCTTGCTCGTGTCCGCGACGGCGATTTGATTTGCCTGAATGCAGTGACCGGTGAGCTGAGCGTATTGGTGAATGATGAAGAATTTTCAGCTCGTCCATCGGCTACGATGTCGAATACACCGCACCATCATGGTTTCGGCCGCGAGCTGTTTGCGAACTTCCGTGCGATCGTCGGCTCGGCCGATGAAGGCGCCAGTGTTTTATTCTAGATTTCTTGATTTGGATATTGAATGAAAAAAATCATTGACGATTTCCGTCGCGCTTCACCGGTGATTCCGGTCGTCGTGATCGACAATCCCGACCATGCCGTGCCATTGGCGAATGCCTTGCTGGAAGGCGGCATTACGGTTATCGAAGTCACCTTGCGCAGCGAGGCCGCATTGAAAAGCATTGAACGCATCGCGCGTGATGTACCGCAAATCCAGATTGCCGTCGGCACCGTGACCAATGCCGAACAATTACAGGCGGCCGCAACGGCGGGTGCCCGGATCGCGATTTCGCCCGGATTGACCGAAAAACTGGTGACGTCGGCGCAAACGATAAAACTGCCCCTGCTTCCGGGCATCGCCAGCGCATCGGATTTGATGCGGGGCATGGAAGCCGGTTTGCATCAATTCAAGCTGTTCCCGGCCTCGGTCATCAATGGCATTGAGCTAGCAAAGGCGCTTTACGGCCCGTTTCCGGACGTCCGCTTCTGCCCGACCGGCGGAATCAGTCTGGAAACAGCCCCGAACTATCTGGCTGTGGCCAATATTCTTTGCATCGGCGCCTCCTGGGTCGCAAGCCGGGAAGATATCCAGAACCTGCAATGGCAGGCGATCACGGACAAAGCCGCAAAAGCCGCAAAACTGCGACCCCAACAAGCTTAAACCCAGCAAATACTTGCCTTTGGCGCTGCGGGCCCGCTATAATCGCGGGCTTGCTAGGGGCTTGCCCTGAAGCCGTCCACGCCGAACGTTATCGGTGAATTCACACACATGGAAGATTCCCGTCCCGGGGTGCCTGGTTTACCAGGTTCGGAACGGAGCCTATGTGGAGGCCCAACCCCGAAATCATTGCCTGACCGCCTTGGTTTCATTTATTTAGGAGCATCACATGCCCCAGGTCACTATGCGTCAAATGCTGGAAGCCGGCGTTCACTTCGGCCACCAAACCCGTTACTGGAATCCAAAAATGGGCCCGTTCATCTTCGGCGCCCGCGGCAAGATTCACATCATCAATCTCGAAAAAACCATGCCTTTGTTCAATGACGCGATGAATTTCATCTCGGCCATCGCACAAAAGCGCGGCACCATCCTGTTCGTCGGCACCAAGCGTTCGGCCCGCGATTCGATCAAGGAAGAAGCCACCCGTTGCGGCATGCCTTACATGAGCATGCGCTGGTTGGGCGGCACACTGACCAACTTCCGTACCGTCAAAGCGTCGGTTGCCCGTTTGAAAGAACTGGAAGCCAACGAAACCAACGGCGTGTTCGAAAAAATGGTCAAGCACGAAGTGCTCAGCCTGCGTCGCGAACGCGACAAGCTGGAAGCTTCGCTGGGCGGCATCAAGGACATGAACCGTCTGCCTGACGCTTTGTTCGTTATCGACATCGGCCACGAAGACATCGCCGTGCAGGAAGCCAAGAAACTCGGCATTCCAGTCATCGCCGTTGTCGATACCAACTACGACCCTAACCTCGTTGACTACGCAATTCCCGGCAACGACGACGCCATCCGCGCCGTGCAACTGTATGTTCGCGCCGCTGCTGACGGCGTGCTGGAAGGCAAAGCAGCCGCTCCGCAAATGGCGGCCCGCGATGACGAATTCGTTGAATTGGACGCCGAAGGCAACCCGATGGCGAAAGAAGACAAGAAAGGCGCTCCACGCCGTGCACCGGCTCCTGCAAAGAAAGGCGCACCACGCCGTGACGGCGCTGCTCCACGCGCCGACAAACGCGACGCCAAGTAATTCGCAACTCGCTTTAAGTTAGTCACATACACACGCGGCAGCTTCGGCTGCCGTGTTGTCATTTAGAAATCAGAGAGGAAACACATGGAAATTACAGCCGGTTTAGTAAAAGAACTGCGCGAGCGCTCCGGCGCCGGCATGATGGAATGCAAAAAAGCACTTTCAGTCAATGCCGGTGACATCGATGCCGCTATGGAATATCTGCGTAAAACGGGTTTGGCCAAGGCCGACAAGAAATCCGATCGCGTTGCTGCCGAAGGCCGCATTGAAATGGCTTCGGCTGGCGGCAAGGCCGCGCTGGTCGAAATCAACTCGGAAACCGATTTCGTCGCCAAAGACGAAAACTGCCTGAAATTCACCCAAGTGGTTGCCAAGGC
>CAZPCE010000004.1:0-9435 GCA_964584915.1 uncultured Arenimonas sp.
GCAAGATCGTTACCGAACTGGAAAAAGTATTCGGCGAAAACGGAAAAACGCCGCTGGCCGGCATGTTCCGTTTCATGCCGCTGGAAGGCCAGAACGCGGTGATGGTGATTACCGCACAACCTAAATACCTGCGTGACGTGGAAACCTGGATCGAACGCATGGATGCCGGCGGTGAAGGCGTGCGTTTGTATGTGTATGAAGTCAAAAACGTCAAGGCAGTTGATCTTGCCGATCAACTCAGTAGCGTGTTCGGTAACAGCACAAGCGGTTCAAAAACGAATGACTCGGCTTCGATTCAACCCGGTCTGGAGCCGGTTGAAGTTCGTACGATCAATAATCCGCCGCCGACAAACGCGGTTAAGCCAGGTGCGGTGGCTGCCGCGAGAAATTCGGAACTGTCGATCACCGGTGGCGATGTCAGCATCAGCGCCGTTGAGGAAAGTAATTCCTTGTTGGTTCGTGCAAGCCCGGGGCAATGGGAATCCATCCGGCGTGCGATTGATCGACTGGATACGATGCCACTTCAGGTGCATGTAGAAGCACAGGTTATCGAAGTCAAGTTAAGTGGTGATTTGAAATATGGTGTGAGTTGGTTTTTTGGCAATGCGATTACGAACCCTGCTGAATTGGCCGCATCACAATCGCAGAACAACTGGAGTACCTATGCATCAAGCATAACTCCCGTTGCCGGCGCGAACTGGACATTTATCGGTCCGAGCGCAAAAGCCGTGGTGGATCTGCTCGACGGTGTTTCGGATCTCAGGGTATTGTCTGCGCCATCGCTTTTGGTAAGAAATAATGTCGAAGCCAATTTTGATTCGGGGCAGCAAATTCCTGTCGCGAGTACTATTTTGAATCCTGGCGGCAACAACAATACCGACAACACTTATAGCCAAGTCCAATTCCGCCAGACAGGCGTCAGTTTGAAAGTTAAGCCGCGCGTTGCAAGCAACGGCATGGTATTCATGGAGATAACGCAGGACATCAGTACGCCATCTCTGGATGGTCCGGTAGTGGGTGGAAACGTCAGCGTCGACAATCAAAAACTGAAGACAGAAGCGGCAGTCCAAAGTGGAGAGACTGTCGTTTTGGCAGGCCTGATTAAAACGACTAAATCCAAGGGATCGTCGGGAATTCCGTTTTTGAGCCGCCTTCCGGTGGTAGGTGCATTATTCGGACAGCAAAAACGCAACGATGGACGCCAGGAGGTATTGATACTTATTACTCCGACTGTGATTCGCAATCCATCCGAAGCACGTAACCTCACCGACGAATACGGCGAACGTTTCCGCGCGCTGGAGCCGCTCCGCAAGGCAAATGAAAAACCAAAAAAATAAGCGATGAAACCCGCGTATCGTTCGGTTTTCCGGGAACTGCTCCGTCGTGAACTGGGCGAGCGCTATCGTGGTAGCTTGTTGGGCATGTTGTGGCATTTGCTGCTTCCGCTCTCGCAATTGCTGGTATTGACCTGGGTGTTCTCGCATTTATTGCAGGCGCGTACGCAATTCGAACATCTGGGTTATGGCGCTTTTCTGGCGCTGGGTTTGTGGCCGTGGAATCTGTTTTCGAATGCGGTCAGCAATAGCGTTGCGGCTTTGACCGGCAATGCCGCATTGATCGGGAAAATCGCATTGCCGCATCATTTGTTGGTGGATGCCAAAGTCAGTGCCAGCGTGTTGCTTGATCTTGCCGGATTTGCCCTGGTGTTGTTGGTACTGGTGCTTGCCGGAACGCCGTTGAAATTTGCCGGGCTCCCGGTCGTGTTACTCAGCTTGGCCATACTCTGCGTGTTTGCCGTCGGTTTTGCGAATATCGTCGCCGTGCTGAACGTGTTCCTGCGCGATGTTGCCGCCGCCATTTCGCAAATACTGAGTCTTCTGTTTTTCATAACGCCGGTTATCTACGATCTGGCGCAATTGCCGGAACCCTTGCGGCGGGCAATGATGCTCAATCCGTTCGCTGCGCCCATCGTTTCCATTCGCCACGCGTTTCTCGGCCTGCCGATTGACTGGTTGCATCTCGGCGTTTCGGGCCTGGTCGCCGTTGCGATGGCATTTATCGGCTATGCCTTGCTTCGACGTGCGCGACCGCATCTGGAAGATTATCTATGAGTGGTTTGCCGCTGCCGCTGGTGGAAGTGAACCATATCAGCAAGCGCTATCCGGTGCTGGCCAACAGCAGTGATCGCCTCAGTGCCTTGTGGGACATGCTGCGCGGCCGGGCTCCAACGCGGCATACCACGGTGTTGAGCGACATCAATTTCAAGGTGATGCCCGGTCGCTCGATCGGCATCATCGGCGAGAACGGTGCCGGCAAATCCACGCTGCTGAAATTGATTACGCGGGTGTTGACGCCGAGCGACGGCGATGTGGTGACGCGCGGAGCGATTGGTGCATTGCTCGAATTGGGTGCGGGTTTCCATCCCGAATATTCCGGTCGCGAAAATGTCCGCCTGTCCGCCGCGCTCTACGGCATCGGCGATGCCGAATTGAAAGACAAGATGGCGCAGATCGAAGAGTTCGCCGATATCGGCCGCTACATCGACGAACCGACCAAACATTATTCCTCGGGAATGATCGTGCGGCTCGGCTTCGCGATCATTGCCGCCGTCCGGCCGCCATTGCTCATTACCGATGAAGTGCTGGGCGTGGGCGATGAAAGTTTCCAGAAAAAATGTTCGCGCTGGATCGACGACTACGTGAATTCCGGCGGCACCCTGCTGCTGGTTTCGCACAGCATGTACCACGTGCAAAAACTCTGCCGCGAAGCCATCTGGCTGCATCAGGGAAAAATAGAAATGCAGGGCGATGTATTCACCGTCACCCAGCATTATCTCGCCTGGCACGAGAGAAGGCGCATCGGCGAGGAAGTCGCGCCGGATCTGACCAATGCGATCTACGACTACGGAATCGAAAAAATAATCTACAACGAGGCGGACGATGATTCGGTATTGACGGCCGAATCCGGAGCCGATTACACCGTAGAGGTTGTGCTCACCTCGCTCGATGATTCCGTGCCGGTGGTGCTGGTCGGTTGGGTCCGTGAAGACGGCACGCCGGTATATGGCATCAGTTCGGAAATGGACGCGGCCACTCCGCAAAAACTCGGACCCGGAAAATACCGGTATTGTTTGCGTTTCACGAACATCGGGCTGTTGCCGGGCCGTTACAAATTGCGTGTGCATTCGCTGGACTCGCAGGGCCTGCGTTTGTTCCAGACGATTGATCGCCATGTGACCATCGCCGGCCAATCGCGCGCCAGCGGCCTGGTGTTCATGCCGCATCGTTGGGAGTAAGCATGGCCTCGATGTCGTTTCCCGTTATCGTCGTTCCGGTATTCAATGCCTACGAAGCGCTCGACATTTGTCTTGGCTCGCTGTTGAAAACCCTGCCTGCGAAGGCACGGGTGTTGTTGGCGGATGATGCGTCGAGCGACCCCCGCATTCCGGATTTGCTGGTTCAATTCAAAAAGCGTGCGATATTCGATGTGACCATCGCACGGCGGGACACAAACGTCGGATTCCCGGCCAACTGCAATGCCGCATTTCTGGAAACGGGCGACAGTGATGTGCTGCTATTGAATTCCGACACCATTTTTACCCGCGGCTGTCTCGAAAAAATCACGCAATGCGCCGAGCAGGACGCGAAAATCGCCACCATCACGCCATGGTCGAACAACGCGGAAATTTGTTCGTTCCCCAAATTCTGTGAAAACAATTCGCTGCCGGACAATCTGGAATTGATGGCAGATGCCGCTGCGTTGATCGCTGCTTCCGAATTGCCGGAGCTACCGACCGCGATGGGTTTTTGCATGTGGATTCGCCGGGCAGCCCTCAGGCAATGCGGGAATTTCGATGCCGAAACCTTCGGCCGCGGCTATGGCGAGGAAAATGATTTTTGCCGTCGCGTGGCCGCCATGGGTTGGCGAAACGTGATGTGCGTGAACGCTTATGTTGCGCACAGTGGTTCGGCTTCGTTTGGCCCGATCGGCCTAGGCCCGGGCGGCGACAACTTGCAGCGCTTGCTGGTTCGCTGGCCGGATTACCATGAGCAAGTCGCCCGATTCATTCTTGACGATCCCTTGCGCGAGCTGCGTGACCGGTTTTCTGCCAATATACGGGACATTGAAAACCGTGGCCCCCAGGGCGACTTGTTCGGTGCATTGGGTTAATGAACGAAGCGATATCACAGCAAGACATCCTGCCGTTTACCGGCGAACGCTTCACGCCCGAATGCGTGCGGGAGATTTCCTACGAGCATTGGCATCGCTATGCGTTTGCCTTGTCGCTGGTAAAGGATAAGCACGTTCTTGATGCCGCCTGTGGCGAGGGCTTCGGCGCCGACTTGCTTGCAGGCAAGGCGGCCAGCGTAATGGCTATCGATATCGATGCCGCCAGTATCGAACACGCAAGAAAACGCTATCGCTCCGCAAACAAACTCGAATTTCGCCAGGCCGATGTCACCCGGCTGGAGGCATTTCCCGATGGGAGTTTCGACGTGATCGCCAGTTTCGAAACGCTGGAACACGTGATGGAACACGATCGCCTGTTGTCCGGTTTTCATCGATTGCTGAAGCCGGAAGGCCTGTTGCTGATATCGACGCCCGACAAGAAAAACTACACCGATGCCACGGGCGTGGTGAATCCGCACCATGTACGCGAGTTGTATGCCGAAGAATTTTCCGCATTGCTTGACCGGCATTTTCCGGCAAAAAAAATATATACCCAGAAACTATTATTCCAATCGACTCTGTGGGCTCGGGATCAACATGGTCCGCTTGAAACTTTTGTCCATTCGAAAAACACTATTGAACAGGGCTTGAACTATCCGCCGATGTATTACGTGGCGGCTTGCGCGAAATCCGACCTTGCTCTATCGGCGCTGCCCGCGTTGTCGCTCTATGGCGATTCCGAAGAATCGGTGTATGCGCATTATTACAACGAGATACGCTACGGCATCTGGGCCCGCCAGCGCATTGCCGAGCTCGAAGCGCAGCTGGAAAATAATCGGCAGTCGAATGGCTAGTCCGGTCAATAACAATATTGCCGTTGTCGTGGTGACGCACGAAAGCGCCGCCACCATCAGCATGTGCCTGAAAAAACTTCGGCGTACCACCGGCTTGCGTCGCGTGATCGTGATCGACAACGCATCCACCGACGACACCTGCGGCATCGTCGAAAAATTCGTGGGCGACGATCCGAGGATAAGCCTGGTCAAGAACAGGGAAAATCTCGGCTTTGCCGCCGCCTGCAACCAGGGCGCGAGTGCATTGTCGCAACCGTGGCTGGTGTTCCTGAATCCCGATGCCTACGTGGAACCGGACAGTCTTTCCAGATTGCGCGACAGTGCCATCGAGCACGCCGGCGCCGGGCTGATTGGCGTCGATCTGGTGGATGAAAAAGGCGTGCCGGATCGCGCGGCGCGGCGCTTTGATCTTTCATTGATTTCGCTATTCAAAAACCACGCAGATCTCGATCTGATTTACATGGGGCGCGATCCCGACCGGAAAGTGCAAGCGGTGGAAGCTTGCTCGGGTGCATTGATGATGATGCCGGCGACCGTGTTTCATCACGTCGGAGGTTTCGATCACGGCTATCGCCTGCACGCCGAAGACCTGGATTTGTGTCGACGGGTAAGACTGGCCGGCTATGACGTGCTGGTGGACAACACCGTGCGCGTCATCCATGTTCGCGGTGCATCGGGTCTTACCAAGCCGGCCTGGGTCGAATGGCAAAAACATCGAAGCTTGTGGCGCTACTTCCAGAAATACGAGGCATCGCAAACGCCCGACTGGATCGAGCCGCTCATCTGGTCAGGCTTGTGGTTGCACTTTATCTGGGCCTTGCTGCGGCTTCGATTCAAAACATCGCCAACGGGCAACTCGGCATAGGCCGTTAAAGTGATCATCATCACATTGCTTAAGGATTTTGATCGTTCAAAACGTGAACTAATTCACAATTGAGGCTGAATTTCATCTTTCCGGCGCGAGACAAAGCGCAGTCCTCGGCCTACTATGTCGTAACAATTTGTAACATCAAGGGGCCTGTATGACTCATACCCACGCTTGGCGATCCGGCCTGCTGCTCCGGGCGAGCGCCTTGGTGTTGCTGCTGTCCTTGCTGCAAGCCTGCGGTTCGCAAAGCGACCAAAGCGCAGACAAATCCAAAGCGCAGGACGCCGCCACGATCCAGGCGCAGATCATCGAAAAATCCGCAGCGGATCCAACGCCGGAAGAAGCATCGCGTTTTTTGATGCAGGCAACCTTTGGCCCGAAAGAATCCGAAATTACCGCACTCGATGCCAGCAGCATGGATGCGTGGTTGACGGCGCAATTCGCGATGTCGCGCCAGTCGCATTACGACTACGTATGGAACCTCAGGACGCAAGGCGTCAATATCGATAATTTCAGCAATATCTATGCCATCGAATCCTTCTGGAAACAGGCGATAACCGGGCAGGATCAGCTACGCCAAAGGACGACCTGGGCGCTGAGCCAAATCTTCGTCGTCGGCGAACAGGACAATGTACGCAACGCCGCTTATTACGATCTGCTTGCCGAAAATGCATTCGGCAATTATCGGACCTTGCTGGAAAAAGTGACTTTGAGTCCGGCGATGGGGCAGTGGTTGTCGATGATAGGCAACCAGAAAGAAGATCTGGCAACCGGCCGACTTCCCGATGAAAACTATGCCCGCGAAGTGATGCAGCTTTTCTCGATTGGCCTGTGGCAACTGAATGCGGACGGTACCCGTAAACTTGACGCGAACAACCAGCCGATTCCGACGTATACGCAAGACGATATTCGCGGCATGGCGAAGGTATTGACCGGATGGAGCTATGCCAATTGCAATCCGGTGCAGGAATCCTGGTATTGCATCGATAGCGCGCGCAACGGTTATTACCGCATCTACGACAACACGCCGGATCACAGTCCTGCGCCGCTGCCGCTTGATAAGACACAGGTCTACCGCGATGTGACGAAACAATTGACCGCGATGCCGGCCTATCACTCGACCAGCGAAAAGAAAATCGTCGGCGGCGTGATTTTGCCCGCGGGCAGGACCGCCGAACAGGATTTGAAAGATGGATTGGACACTTTGTTCAACCATCCGAACGTGGGTCCGTTTATCGGCAAACAATTAATTCAGCGTTTGGTCAAGAGCAATCCGTCGCCGGCCTATGTCGGACGCATATCGGCCGTGTTCGCGAACAATGGACAGGGTGTGCGAGGTGATTTGAAAGCCGTGATCAAGGCGATTCTGCTTGATCCGGAAGCGCGCGACATTGCGCAGGCAACGACGACGACCGCCGGCAAATTACGCGAACCGATATTGCGGCTTTCGCATTATCTCCGTGCGTTCACCGTGCCGAACGGCGCGACGCCGCGTTACGACATCAACCCCTGGTGGATGCAGGAAGTATTCGCGCAGCGGCCAATGACTTCCGCGAGCGTATTCAATTTCTATTCGCCGGGTTACTCGCCGCCCGGAGAGATGTCTACCAATAATCTCGTTGGGCCGGAATTCCAGATTTACCACGAGTCCACACTGGTCGACAGTCACAACTTCATTGAATACTGGCTGACCAATGATCCGTCGTCTGACCCTGCCAACCTGCCGTCGTTCAAACACAATTATTCCAGCTACATTGCGTTGGCGAGCAATCCCACGGCGCTGGTGGACAAGCTGAATCTGATCATGACGTCCAACACGCTGTCGCCTGAAGCGCGCACGTCGATGATTACCGCCGTGACCAATGTGCCTGCCGGCACGAATCAGGCGCGCGACCGGTTCCGCATGGCGATCATGCTTTTTGAAATTTCACCCGATTATTTGATTCAAAAATGAGGTCAACATGAAATCCGAATTTGAAC
This sequence comes from uncultured Arenimonas sp., assembly GCA_964584915.1. Lineage (GTDB taxonomy): Bacteria > Pseudomonadota > Gammaproteobacteria > Xanthomonadales > Xanthomonadaceae > Arenimonas. Next base: position 7,873 of record CAZPCE010000004.1, read on the forward strand.
AAATGGTCATGGACGATGCGTCGCTGAAAACGCGGCGCCGGTTCCTGCTGGGAGCCGCCGGCGGTGCGGGCGCAGCACTCGGCGGTTTCGGTTTCAGCTTGAGCGGTATCGCGGCGGCGGCAAACATGAGCGCCAAGGCATCCACGCCGATTCCGAACGATTACCGCGCGATGGTCTGCTTCTTTTTATTCGGCGGCAACGACGCGGCCAATACGATTATTCCCTACGACCAGGCTACCTATAACCAATACCTTATTGCGCGCGAAGGTTCCCTGTCGCGGCCACTAGGCATCACGCGCCTGCGTCCGGATTTATTGCCGATCACGGCAGCGTCCGTGAATGACGGACGTCAACTCGCATTCCCGAAAGAAATGGCTTCGCTGAAACGCATTTACGATCGGGGCAAAGCGGCGATCATGACCAATGTCGGCGTTTTGGCGCAGCCGACCAGCAAGGCGCAATACAACACCGACGGTTTCGAATTGCCGCCGCAATTATTTTCGCATTCCGACCATCAGCGTTTCTGGCAGTTGGGCGTTCCAAATTACACGACGCGTACCGGTTGGGCCGGACGCATGGGCGATTTGCTGGCGGCAGGAAACAACAGCAATGTATCGATGTGTATTTCGGTCGCGGGAAACAATACCTGGCAAGTCGGCGGCAACGTGCTTCCGTATCCGATCAATTCCGAATACGGCGCTCCGGAATTCTGGAGCAGCTGGAATACAAATCGCATGACTGCGATGGGTGCGATGAATCAGCAAACCCGGACCAATCTGCTTGAGCGGCAGGCGGCCCGCGTCTACAACCGTTCGATCAACGCGCAGATCGACATGGATGAAGCCTTGAACTTTTCACTCACGCTCGAGAATTTTTTCCCGAAAAATCCCGCAGGATTCAATCCGGGCTTGAACGGCGAATACAACGACGTGATGCAGCAATTCCAGATGGTTGCCCGCCTGATCGCGGCGCGCGAGGTGCTGGGCCACAAACGGCAAATATTCTTCGTGAGCCTGGGCGGTTTCGATAACCACGATTCGCTTGCGGAACATGGCGATCGACTGAAAATCGTGGCAGATGGCATGGCTGCCTTCTATCAGGCGACCGTGGCGCTGGGGGTCGATCAAAACGTGACGACCTTTACCGCTTCCGATTTCGGTCGTCCGTTGAAGAGCAACGGCACCGGCGCCGACCATGGCTGGGGCGCGCATCATTTCGTCGTCGGCGGCTCGGTCAAGGGCGGAAACGTGTATGGCAAGTTCCCGCAGATGGTGATCAATGGTCCCGATGCCTTGGACAATCAGGGCCATTTGTTGCCGAGTACATCGGTGGATGAATATGCGGCCACGCTGGCCAGCTGGTTTGGCGTTTCGCAATCGGACATCCCTACCGTGATTCCGAATATCGCGCGTTTCGCCAAGCCCGACATGGGCTTTATGGGCGGCATCAAGCCGTATCCCCAAGGCGACAGCGTTTGCGTCAGTGCGAAGGGTTGCCGGCCGATTGGCACGAAATAAGCAATTCGCGATGCGGCGACAATCGAGTCGCCGCTATTTTAATTTG